>JAFGEX010000195.1 GCA_016931355.1 bacterium | reverse complement strand
TTGAAAACGGATCCATGGTGTTCGATCAGAAGACACTCAGGCCGACATACCGGTTTCAGCCCGGCGTGCCCGGCTCTTCCTATGCATTCGAGATAGCCGGCCAGCACGGCCTTCCGCCTGGGATCATCGGGGAGGCGAAGGCAAGGCTCGGGCAGGAGCGGAGACGGATTGAGCGCATGATATCGGACCTGGAAAAGGAGAGGCAATCCCTCCATGAAGAAAGGGCCCAGTCCGAGCGGGACCGGTCCGAACTGGAGGGGCTGATCCGTTTGTACAAGGAAAAACTGGACCGCGTCCAGGAACAGGCGGAAATCAGGCGCGGCCAGATTCTTTCGGAGGCGGAACTTTTTCTGGCTGAAACCAATGCCCGGGTTGAAAAACTCATTCAGGAAATCCGCGAGACGGGCGCTTCCCGGGAAGCGATACGCAGGGCCAAGGAGGCGTTGCGCGAACGGGGCAGGACGCTGAAAGGCCTCGCTCCCGTGAAGAAAAAAGAAGAACTTCCGGTTCGGAAGGGGGACCGCGTGATCTGGGACGGCCACGGGGGGACCGGCGAAGTCGTTTCCACGCCGGATGCGGACGGAAGGGTGACCGTTCTCTGGAATAATGATGTGAGGCTGAAGATCAGGATTCGGGAGTTGAAATCCGCCGGTCAGGAAAAGGGCCGGACCTCCGTCCGGAAATCCGGCGGTTCAACCCGTTACACCCTGGAGGAGGCTGTTCCTGTGAGCGTGGATCTCAGGGGGATGCGCGCGGATGAGGCGGTTGAAGCAGTGGACCGTTACCTGGGCAGGGCGGCCGTCACAGGCCTGGGAGAGGTGATGATCATTCACGGCAAGGGGGACGGCATTCTGCAGAAGGTCGTTGCGGATTTCGTGTCTGCGCATCCGCTTGTCCGGAAGCACCGCCGCGGCCGGATCGAGGAAGGGGATGCAGGCGTCACAGTGGTGACATTGAAATGAAGATACCGGATGAAAAAATCGAAGAGGTGCGTCTGGCGACCGATCTGGTCGAACTGGTGTCCCAGTACGTCACGCTCAAAAAGAGGGGGAAGGGATACACGGGATTGTGCCCCTTCCATCAGGAGAAAACGCCTTCCTTTTCCGTGGATCCGGTCAGGGGGCTTTATCACTGCTTCGGATGCGGGGAAGGGGGTACGGCTTTCACGTTCGTCATGAAGATGGAGCATGTCGGATTCCCCGAGGCCCTGCAAACCCTGGCGAAAAAGGCAGGCATCGACCTGCCTCAGAAAGAAGAGGATCCCAGGATAGAACAGGAGGCAGAGGCCCTTTATCATGTCAACCAGATGGCCTGCGATTTTTTTGTCCATTGCCTGCTCCGCACGGATGAGGGCAGGCAAGCCCTGCAGTACATCACGGGCCGCGGTTTCGAAATGAAAACCATGGAAGCGTTCCGGATCGGATATGCGCCCGAGCGCTGGGACGGGCTGGTTGAGGACGCACGGCAGAAAGCGGTGCCTGTCGCGCACCTGGAAAAGGCCGGTCTCGTCATCCCGCGCAAGGAGGGCGGATATTATGACCGGTTCAGGGGCCGCCTGATGTTTCCCGTTCAGAATGCAGCCGGAAGGGTTGTCGGTTTCGGCGGCAGAATCATGACGGATGTCAGGGACCAGCCCAAATATCTCAATTCGCCGGAAACCCTGATCTATCAGAAAAGCAGGCTGCTGTACGGCTTGTACCAGTCCCGGCAGGGCATCCGGCGTGAGGGCCGGGTTATCCTGACGGAAGGGTACACGGATGTCATGCGCCTCTACCAATGCGGTCTGGACTACGGCGTGGCCTCCGCCGGCACGTCCCTGACCGAGGAGCAGGCCCATCTTCTGTCGAGATACACGAAAGAGGTTTACCTTCTCTATGACGGTGACGAAGCCGGATTGAACGCCGCTTTCCGCGGTTCGGATATTCTTCTTGAGGCCGGGCATCATGTGCTCATCGTGACACTGCCTGAAGGCTTTGATCCGGATTCCTTCCTGGCCGGAAACCCGCCTGAGGAATTCGGCCGCAGGTTGGTGGAATCCAAGACAGTGGCTTCCTTTAAAATAGACCGCATGGAAGCGGAGGGGAGGCTGAAGGATTCCCATGACCGTGCACAGGCGGCCCGTTCAATCGTGGAATCGCTGTCCCGGATACGGGATCCCATTGAGAGAAACCTCATGATCCGGGATCTGTCGGAGCGCCTGGGGATTCACGAATCCGTGCTCGTCCGCGCCATGCCCAGAAGGCGGGACAGGCCGATCCCGGATGCGGATATGCCTGCGGTGCCTGGCAAAGGTGAAATGCAGGCTGAGCTCAACCTCGCCCGCATCCTGCTGGAAGCTCCGGAGAAATGGAGTCGGGTCATTTTCCATTTTCTGAAAGCCGATTCTTTCAGGGACG
Organism: bacterium; assembly: GCA_016931355.1. Lineage (GTDB taxonomy): Bacteria > Zhuqueibacterota > QNDG01 > QNDG01 > JABMRT01 > JAFGEX01. The sequence continues at coordinate 6,354 of JAFGEX010000195.1, read as the reverse complement.
AAAGGGCGCGTCAATTGGCGGACCGACTGTTTCAGGATTACACCTGCAGCCGGGCCACGACAGCACAGGATGTCCTCGCCGGATTCAGCCGGGAGGCCGAGATGAGCCGGTTTCTTTCCGGCCTCATGTCCGAGGAACTGGACGAATCCATAGACAGGTCCCAGCTGGGGCTGGATTGCGTGTTGAGGCTGAAACAGGCGGATATCCGGAATCAAATCCGGCGGACGCAGGAACAGATACGGGCGGGGCAGGACAAGGGCCTGGACGTCTCCGGTCTGGCCCGGACCTATTCGGAATTAAAGAAAACCCTTGAAAATATGAAGTCTGAGATCGTTTCCGAGTGGAAAAAAAGGGTTGAAATTTGAACAAAAAATTGTTATACTGGGCCGGGCCCATAGCTCAGTTGGTCAGAGCGGCGGACTCATAATCCGTTGGTCGGAGGTTCAAGTCCTCCTGGGCCCACGAGCTCGGAAACAGATTCTATGACGCGGGAGAAATGAGATTGATTGGGTGGAAAGGATCGTTATCGCCCCAAAGGTCCTGTCAAATCATTGGGTTTATGTCTGAAAAAGTGCACCTCATCCGGGTGCACTTTTTTATAGGAGGGGATTTCTGTACGATGAGGAGGATTCCTTGAAAGAGGTTCTGTTAAAGCTGCTGGAACTGCAGAAAATCGACCTGCAGCTCCAGGGATTGGAGAATTTGAAGGGAGATCTTCCCCAACAGGTCCGGAAACTGGACCAGGACAGGGAGGAGGCGGAGAAATCCCTGAAGGACCTGGAGGATAAATACAAAGACGCGCAGAAGGAACGCACCGTTACGGAAGTGGACATCCGCGAATTGGAAGAGAAGAAGAAGAAATTCCAGAATCAGCTGTATGAAGTCAAAAACAACAGGGAATACGACGCGGTGACCCGGGAGATCGAATCCGTCACCGCGGGCATCACCCAGAAGGAAGGGCGTCTTCTGGAGCTGATGGGCATGGAGGAGGACCTTCAAAAACAGCTGGAAAGAGCCCGGGAAGAGGAGATCCGGCTGCGCGAACAGCTGGGATTGAAACAAGCCGAGCTTGAGAAGAAGATCGCTGAAACCGAAAACGATGAGACCCGTTTAAAGAATGAAAGGGCGGGCATACTGAAAGGGATGGAGCCTAAATTATTGTCCAATTACAACAGGATCCGGAAAGCCAAATCCGGACTGGCAGTCGTCCCGATCGTCCGGAACTGCTGCTGCGGCGGATGTTATAAAACCCTGCCGCCCCAGCGCGTTCTGGAGATACGCGAGAAGAACCAGGTTTTTTTATGCGAAGTATGCGGTCGAATGTTGGTCTGGGATGACGCACATTCTTGAGGCACACCAGGCATTCCCCGGCAGACCATCCCAGGTTCTTATTCGGTATCCCATCCGGTTTTCAATCAACACCCGCAGGCAGAACGGGTGATCGCCGCTTTGGGAAAGTTCCAAACGCGGAGGAAAGTCCGAACTCCACAGGGCAGGGCGCTCCTCTTGAGGAGGCATCCCCTCTTGAGGGGGATGACGGAAAGTGCCACAGAAACGATACCGCCCGCCGAAAGGCGGGTAAGGGTGAAATGGCGAGGCAAGAGCTCACCGGTCCGGTGGCGACACCGGGCGCAGGGAAAACCCCGTCCGGAGCAAGGTCAAATAGGCGGGAAGTCCGGTTCCGACCGAGGAGCCGGCACGATGCGGCCCGCATCGTTTGACCCGCGGGTAGGCCGCATAGACAAATGATCACCGTCCCGATTCCTTTTCGGGATACAGAATTCGGCTTACAGTTCTGCCTGCGGGTTTTTGATGGAGGATCGAGCGTTTGCAGTGGTGCATGATTGAACAGCCGGAGCGAAGCGTCATCGATCATCTCACGAAGGCTCTGGGTGTCCCCTTCATCATCGCCAAGATACTCGCCAGCCGGCGCATTGAATCCTTCGAGCAGGCGAGAAAATTTTTCCGGCCGAGATGGGAGGACACCTATGATCCTTTTTTGATGCAGGATATGGACCGTGCCGCCACGCGGATCATTCGGGCCGTCGAAAAAAATGAAAAGATTTTGGTATATGGCGATTACGATGTGGACGGGATTACGGCCGTCAGCCTGCTGTATCTTTTTTTAAAAGGGCAGGGGGCGGACATCCGGTACTACATACCCAACCGGATGCATGAAGGATACGGCCTGTCCGCTCTGGGAATAGAGAAGGCTGTTCAGGCCGGCGCGGGCCTCCTCATCACCGTCGATTGCGGCATCACTGCGGTCGAAGAGGTGGCAGAGGCGGGACGGCGGGGGATCGATGTCATCATCAGCGATCATCATGAACCCACGGAGCAAATTCCGGCGGCCGTCGCTGTGCTCGATCCGAAGCGGGTGGACTGCCGGTATCCGTTCAAGGAGCTTGCAGGCGTCGGAGTCGCCTTCAAGCTGGCTCAGGCGGTGAGCCAGAGACTCGGCCGGCCGCCTGAAGCATGCCAGGACTTCACGGACCTGGTTGCGCTGGGCAGCGCTGCGGATATCGTCCCCCTCGTTGACGAAAACAGAGTTCTCGTCAGCAAGGGACTCGAAGACATCAACCGCCTCGAACGCGTCGGCATCAACGCCCTGGCCGAGAAGGCCGCCCTGAAGGGCAAAAAGATCGGCACCGGCCAGCTCATTTTCATCCTCGCGCCTCGGATCAATGCGGTCGGCAGACTGGGCAATGCGGAAAGGGCCGTTCAACTGCTGGTCACCGAGTCTGCGGAGGAGGCCGGCAAAATCGCCCAGGTCCTTGAGGAAGAGAACAGGAACCGGAAGAGCCTCGACGAGGAGACCTTTTCCGAAGCCCTGGCGCTCATGGAGACCGAGTTCAGCGAGCAGAGCGACCGCGCCGTGGTTCTGGCCAGAAACGGTTGGCATTCCGGCGTCATCGGCATTGTGGCCTCCCGCATTGTCGAACAGGTGTACAGGCCCACGATCATGATCGGCGTGGAGGAGGGCATCGGGAAGGGGTCTGCACGGAGCATCCCGGATTTCGACATTTACTCGGCGCTCAAGCAATGCGAGCAATACCTGATCGGATTCGGCGGGCACAAATACGCGGCCGGGCTTGTCATCTCCCAGGAGCAGATACCCGCCTTCCGGGAGGCGTTCAAACAAGTGGCCGCGGAGACGATCCGTTCGGAGGAGCTGATCCAGAAGGTGCATGTGGATGAGGAAATCGAGCTGGCGGACATCACCGACAAGTTCATCAGGCTTCTCAACCTGTTTGCTCCTTTCGGGCCGCAGAACATGCGGCCGGTTTTCCTGTCGCGGAACCTGCAGGTGGTGGGAACTCCTCAGCTCGTCGGGAGGAACCATTTGAAATTCAAGGTGCGCCAGGGCAATCATGTGTACGAGGCCATCGGATTCAACCTGGGGGGTTTGCTGTACCGTCTGACTCCGGGGGAAGCCAATCTGGATATGGTTTATGTGATTGAGGAAAACCAGTGGGACGGGAATACGCGGATTCAACTCCGCGTCAAGGATCTGGTGTGAAGCGTGCGGAAGGCAAAGAAGCCCGCCGGCAGCCCGCGGACAGAGATCATGCTTTACAGGCAAGAAACCGTGATTTTCGCTTGCTTGCCCGGCGGCAAGCCGCGAAGCAGACAGCCCGCTGTCGGATTGAAGCTCCCCGGCAGTGAGCTGCCGGGGAATCTTCGATCTGCAGGGAAAAATGTGTTTGTATTCGCTCGCTGTCCCCGCGGCAAGCTGCGGGGAATGCGCTCGCTGGCAGATTCATGATGCAAGGATGAGGAGGAAGCCACATGTCGTTCAATGAATCGTCCAAAGTCTGGAAAGACGGCAAGCTCATCGACTGGAAGGAAGCCACGATTCATCTGGCTTCGCATGTGGTCCATTACGGGACCAGCGTCTTCGAAGGGATACGGTGCTACAAGACAGCAAACGGATCGGCGATTTTCCGCCTGAAGGAGCATGTTGAAAGGCTTTTTATGTCCGCCAGGATATACCGGATGCCCATCCCGCATTCCGTGGACGAGGTCTGCGAGGCCTGCAGGCAGATCGTGCGCGTGAACGGATTTGCCGAGGCTTATGTGCGTCCGGTCGTGTACCGGGGATACGGCGCTCTGGGCGTGAATCCTGCGCCCTGTCCCGTTGAAACGGCGGTGATGGCCTGGCAATGGGGCGCCTATCTGGGCAAGGAGGCCCTGGAAAAGGGCGTGGATGTCTGCGTGTCCTCCTGGCAGAGGCTGGCTCCCAATACCATGCCGACCCTGGCCAAGGCGGGCGCCAATTATATGGGTTCCCAGCTTATAAAGATGGAGGCCCTCGCGAACGGATACACGGAAGGCATCGGGCTCACTGTGGACGGCTTTGTATCGGAAGGGAGCGGTGAAAACCTGTTCCTGGTTTACAAGGGCAAGGCGTTCACGCCTCCCATCAGTTCATCCCTGCTCAGCGGCATCACGCGGGATACAGTCATGACGCTGCTGGGGGAACTCAAGATCCCTGTCGTGGAGCAGGTCTTGCCGAGGGAAATGCTTTACATCGCGGATGAACTTTTCTTCACCGGAACGGCAGCCGAGGTCTCACCCATCCGCTCGGTGGACCGGATACAGGTCGGACAGGGCAGCCGGGGTCCTGTCACCCGGTCTGTGCAGGAATCGCTTTTCGGCATCCTGTCCGGGTCAAAGAAGGACACGCACAACTGGCTTGACCGGATCTGACGGCCGTTGTTGTGGAACAGAGGCGGCATCGGGAGAAGGAGCAACCATGGCCGGGGGCAAAAGAAGAAAGGGGCGCGAATGGGTTCTTCAGGGCCTCTACGCCCATGAAATGACCGGAAACGATCCGCCGGCCCTGCTTGAGGATCTGGGGAGATTCGGCATGGCGGGCGGCGAAGACAGGGCATTCACCGAAGCCCTTCTCCGCTCCTCGATCTCCCGCAAGGCGGAGATGGACCAGGTGATCGCTGATGCCGTGCAGAACTGGGATTTCGGCCGCATCGCGTTGATCGACAGGCTCATCCTGCGTATGGCGTTGTGCGAACTGATGGTTTTCGAAGACATCCCGCCGAAGGTCACGATCAACGAGGCGATCGAGCTGGCCAAGAAATACAGCACGGCCGAAAGCAGCCGTTTTGTCAACGGCGTACTGGATGCGTTGTTCCGCAGGTTCAAGGCGGACAACAAGATTCATAAGAAGGGCAGGGGATTGCTGGACGCGCCGGTTTTTCGGAGCGAGCCGGAAAAGTCCGGATGACGGTTTTGTGTCTTTTTGCAGTGTGGAGCGCCAAATGGTCTTCAAGATGCTTGAAAAAATATTCGGGAACAAACATGACAGGGACATCCGGCGCCTGACGCCGTTGGTGGAGGCGATCAACCGCGCCTACGAAACCCTTCAGGGGCTTTCCGACGACGCGCTGAGGGGAAAAACAGCCGGATTCAGGTCCAGGATACAGGAACGCACCGGCGGTATACGCAAGGAACTGGATGACCTGCAGGCGATGTTGAAATCCGTCACGCCGGACAAGGACATGGATCCCGATGCCGTCCGGTCCCGCATCGACGAGCTTTCCAGGCAGGAGAAAACGGCCACGGAGGAAGTGCTTCTGGAGCTGCTCCCCGAGGCCTTCGCAACGGTCAAGGAAACCTGCCGAAGGCTGGTGGGCAAGTCCTGGAAGGTCGTGGGCAATGACATCATCTGGGACATGGTGCCGTTTGACGTCCAGCTTTTCGGCGGGATCGTCCTGCACGAGGGCAAGATCGCCGAAATGGCCACGGGGGAAGGGAAGACCCTGGTGGCGACCATGCCCCTGTATCTCAACGCCCTGGTCGGCAAAGGCGCCCATCTGGTCACGGTCAATGATTACCTGGCGCGCAGGGACTGCGAGTGGATGGGTGAAATTTTCAAATTCCTCGGCCTGACCGTCGCCTACATCGTCAACGACATGCCTCCGGCGGAAAGGAAAAAAGCCTATCTGGCGGACATCACATACGGCACCAACAATGAATTCGGATTCGACTACCTGCGGGACAACATGGCCATACACATGGACGGCGTCGTCCAGCGCAGGCACCATTACGCGATCATCGATGAGGTGGATTCGGTTCTGATCGACGAGGCGAGGACGCCACTGATCATCTCCGGCCCGGTGGGGGAATCCCAGAACCGCTACGGAGAAATGAAACCCTTGGTCGAGAAACTTGTGCGCAACCAGTCCGTGCTGGTCAACCAGCTCATTGCGGAGGGGGAAAGCCTCCTGGAACAGGGCAAGGAGTACGAGGCGGGCATCAAGCTTCTGCAGGCCCAGCGGGGATCCCCCAAAAACAAGAAACTGATCAAGGTGCTGCGCGAGCCCGGCGCGCAGA
>JAFGEX010000194.1 GCA_016931355.1 bacterium | reverse complement strand
GAAGCCATCAAAAAAATCAGGAACATCTCAGGCCCCACCAATCCGCATGACGCCCGCGATCAGAGGCCGGGATCCGTGCGCGCTCTGGGAACGATCGTCCATCTGAAAAACGCCGAGGGCGAACCGATCGGCCAGCGCATGGATAATCTGATTCATGCATCCGCCAATGCGGCGGACGCCGAACGGGAAATCAAGCTCTGGTTCAAACCGAACGACATCCCCCCTGCCATGCGCATCTACCAATCGGTTCAATGCAAGGATCATTATTATTTTAAAAAAGACACGCTCTACAACCGGTATGAACCGGACAGCATCTGCCTTCTCGCACCCGGAGACGCGGTCTGGGCCTCCGACCTGGAAGTGCTGGAAAAGATCATCCAGGGCAAGCCTGCTCCCTACACGCTGCAGGCCGTGGCCGCCAAATATCTGATCAATGAGGAAAGGGAAAACGCTTAGCAGGAGAAGATGAAATCCGTCCGGGACTCGCAGGAGCGGTTGTCGAATAGACCCCACCAATTTTTTTCGCGCCGCTTTGCCTGGGCGGACTATTGTGTCCGCTCAAGAGAGAAGGGTGAATCCATTTCAGGGAAACACAGTCATCCCTGCTTTTTTATTTTACAGAACAGATTGATCCCCAGAGGTTCGCTGTCCACTTCAACCGAGGCATAGTCCACGCCCGCATCCCCGCAGATGGCGATGAGATCCGCGGAGGTCCTGTGGAGAAGGGTCCATTTGGAGACGAGCTCCATCCCCCTGCGCGTCGGATTGTCAGGGCCGAAATTCCCGAAAACGAACAGCCCCCCCTTTTTCAGAAAACGCCAGCATTTTTTGATGAGCAATGAAACGGCCCTGTCGCTGATATAATCGCAGATGCCTGCGGACCAGATCAGGTCGTACTGCTTTGATGTCTGAAAGCGGAAAACATTCCTGCAATCCAAATTGATCCGGGATTCCGCTGCCGTTCCTTTGATCAGGCGCCGGGCGTATTCAATGGCCTCTGGTTCATGGTCCACACAGTGGAAATGAAACTGAATGCCGTTGTTGCAGACCGAAAAAGCCTCGACCACATCCCGGCAGGATCCGCATCCGAGATCCAGAACATCCACCCTTGATTCTTCACTTTGCGCCATCCCGGCACAGAGCCGGATGAAATAATCCTTGCGGTTCCGGACGGCCTGTGCCGCCTCGTACGAATGAAAGAGTTCATCGATTTTCTTGGCCAGACCGGAGTCGGCCGTCTTCTGCGTATAGATCCAGTCAATGACCAGGTAATCCCCCGCATAGCCGAGGGGTTTTGAACGCGTCCTCCGGTGCATCAGGCTTTGGTCGAAAAGGCCGCACATCCGGAAAAACTCCTCGCGGCAAAGCGCCGGATCCGGCGCCCTGTCAATGAGGTCCGTGATCTCGTCTATTTGCCCGAAAATTTCCTTTTTGATGGAGTTCAGGTCCGATTGACCGATTTTCGACAAGGTTTGGGAAAAACGCTCGAAGGCCTTCTGGATTTTTGCGTCCACCTTGCTCCCCCTGAGACTAAATACCGGTTGAAACAGGATTCAAACATCATATTTAGGGATACTGCACCGGCATATAATAAATTTGGCAAAAGGTATGCCGCCAAGAGGTATGAATCAGGAGGGGAAGTCAGCACAGCCGTTTGTGGGGATTTGCGGAAATTCGGAATTTTCGCCTCTGTGACGCGGATGCTCCTGCAGCTTCACCGGCGATCGTAGCATCCCGGCAGTCAACTGCAGGGGATCTTTATCCTGTGATCAAAAAGGCATTCGGATTCGCTCGCTCAGCCTGCAGCGGGCCGCATGGAATGCGCTCGCTGTCAGATTAAAGCGCCCCGCGGCGAGCTGCGGGGAATTTTCGATCTGTCGGAAGAAATTTGTTTGTATTCGCTCACTCACCCCGGATCAAAGCCCGGGGCAGGCCCCACGGCAAGCCCCGGGCAACGCGCTCGCCGCCAGATTCAATTGTTCATTTTTTCGGAATGATCATCTATCGCTTCACGTACCTTGAAACTCAACGCCTCAAAGGTGAACGGTTTCTGAAGAAATACGCTGTCCTTGGTGATGATGCCTTTTTTCTGAATGAAGGCATCCGTGTACCCGGAAAAATAAAGCACTTTGATGCCCGTCTTATCCTTCCGTATTTTTTCGGCCAGTTCCCTGCCGTTCATGTGCGGCATGACCACATCCGTCATCAGAAGATGGATACGCCCTTTCACGGCGTTTGCCTTTTCCAGGGCTTCGAAACCTTCCCTGGCCTGCACCACTCTGTATCCCTGCTGCCGCAGCAGGCGTGCGGTGAGATTCCGTATCGTTTCCTCATCCTCCACGAGCAGGATCGTCTCGCTGCCCTTGGGTAAAATCCGGATTTCGGGCCTGGGCTGAAATTCCACCTTTTCTTCAACCGCGGGCAGAAAGATCTTGAACGTGGTCCCCACATCCCTCTCGCTGTAAACCAGGATGTCCCCGTGCGTCTGTTTGACGATGCCGTACACCGTGGACAGGCCAAGCCCGGTCCCCTTGCCGTAAATCTTGGTCGTGAAGAAGGGTTCGAAAATCTTCTGCCTGATCTCCTCCTCCATGCCGGATCCATTGTCGCTGACCACGAGCATGACATAATTTCCGCAGGGAACGGACAGCTGCCTGGCTCCCAGGTAGGGTTTTTCAAGCCTGACGTTTTTGGTCTCAATGATCAGCTTTCCGCCTCCCGGCATGGCATCCCTGGCATTCACGGCCAGGTTCAGAATGATCTGCTCGGCCTGCACGGGATCGACCTTGACCGCACGGATGTCCGGATCGGTCTGGATGATCAACTCGATGTCCTCGCCGATCAGCCTCCTCAGAAGTTTCTGCGCATCCTGGACGATTTCATTGAGATTGAGAACCTTGGGATCAAGCCTCTGCTGCCTGCTGAACGCCAGCAGCTGCTTGACGAGCTCCGTGGCCCGGAGGCCCGCGTTGCGGATGTTGACGATGTCCGGCTTGAGGGATTCCGGAAGATCCTTGGTGTATATCAGCATCTCGCTCATGCCCAGTATGCCGGTCAGGTGATTGTTGAAATCATGGGCAATGCCGCCTGCCAGCTGACCGACAACCGCGAGCCGCTCAGACTGGATGAGTTTCTGGGTTCTTTCCCTGACTTTCTGTTCGAGCTCACGGGAATGCCGCCTGATTTTTTCATGCGCTTTTTCAAGCTTGAAACGCGCATGCCATTCCCTTCTTCTGGAATGCAGGTGAAATTGCGAGGCGATCAGGGAGATCACGATGGTCGAAACCATGAAGAAGTTGTTGTTGATGAAAATGGCGACCTGCCCGGAAGCCAGGTTGATCAGTTGGGGTATGAAATAAAGCAGCCAGGTCATCACTCCGACAGCCAGGCCTTCCATGAAAGTCATGGGGAACAGGATGCCGAATGCCAGTATGGGGAGATTGATGCCCGCATAGTAGGGATCTGAGGGCCCCTGATCCAAAAAACACATCAGCGCGATGGAGCCCCCGACCAACAGGGTCAGCAGGGCGCCAAGCGCATAGGGCATTCTTTTCCCGATACGTCCCCTGGCCAGCATATAAATGACGAGTGACAAAACAATGACGGACAAACGCAGTTGAAGGAAAGTGTGGAAATGGGCGCCTTTGAGATAATAATCAAGAACGCTGAAAACGGGCACCAGCACAACCGCCAGCATGGCCCCGACCTGCACGCCGCGCTGCATGATTTTCTTGCGTTCCGCCTCGAACCACAAGGCCAGCTTGCGGTCCCTTGGAAAAAGTCCGCGCTTGTTGAGATAGATGCTGAATTTGAACAAACCCCTGCCCCCTGAAGCTCTCTTGTCCTACTGGTTGAAAGGAACCTCTTTCTGTCCGTCCGCGATCCGGTCGATCGTGATCTTGTCGGTTTTTACAATGTTCTCGAGTTCACGCACCAGATCCGATGCGTCCTGTTCGACGGCCAGCCTGTTCCAGACCTGAATGTCCCGGACCAGGTACTGGCACATGACATGCTCCCTGCTTCCGTTCCGTTCAAGCCAGAATTTGACTGAATCAGCACCCCAGGTTTGCTGTACAGCCCAGAAAACCGAAAGCCAGTTCTGGAAGTCCGTCAGATTTTTCCCTTTTTTCAGCGTATTTTGGTATGTGACCCGGTACAAGAGACTTTCCTTTCCGCAATATTGATTTCAAAATTGAAATAAATATTTCATATTGAAAAGAATTTTTCTGATCCCCCAATCAAGGACTGGATCTCTTAATTGATTATGAATATGTAAGTTGCAGTCTCTTCAATCGCTTTGATTCAACAGCGACAAACCGTATACAGGCAATCGCCATACCGGAAAAAAGAATGAATGATAGGGGAGTGCAGAGAAGCCCTGAAAAAGCGGTTAAAATCGGACTATCGAATACCAATGCCCTCTCCTCTATGCGGTAGAGGGAGCCTGTTTGCGAGGATATCGCGGTCTTTGGAATTGTTCTAAAAACCGCAACGCTTTTGCATTGAAACGGTCTGGATAAAAGGGGATTGATCTTTGATGAGGCGAATGCAGTTCTATTCGATCCGCAACATCCCCAGATCCGTCACAACGATATTCGGGCCTGGATCGGGGATGTCATTGAAGGAGATTATCTCTGTCGCACGAAGCCACAGGGTGTCTTTCGTGAACCACCAGCGGAAAACCGACCTGCCGCCCATGAATTCGGGCGTTTTGGCTACAATCGGATAAGTGATCAGCGTCGAGTCCGTCACCGTATATGCCCCTGAATTCATGATGAACGTATCAAATGCAGCGATCTTCTCGCCGTCATCCGGGAACCAGATGCGCGCGGAAGGCTGTCTGGGCTCTTGCGAAGGTATCCAGGCCATGCTGTAATGCTTGCCTGTGAAAAGCGCAAGACCGGGCTGCGGATCTGCAACGACAGATGTCTTTCCATGAATCGTGTATCGGATGGATGCAACCCTCCAGGAACCTGAAAACCGTTTCTCCGTCGGGGAGCTGCAAAAAAGAAAAAGCACCGGTAAAATCAGAGCCTTGTTGAAACGCATTTTCATGTATTCACCCCAGTCTGTGCTTGAGCAGTGCGGCGTACCTGCGGCTGATGATGAAGGGGATCTCCAGGCCCTTGAGATAGACCCGGAAGGAATGGTTGAACCAGTCCTCCAGCCTGTCGATATGCTCCATGTTGATGATCGTGCACCGGTGTATGCGGCAGAAATAATTTTCCGGAAGCCGCTGCTCCCATTCCTTGAGCGGTTTCTGGGTGAGGCCCTTCTGTCCGTCCGTGAAAATAATCTCCGAATAATCCCCTGCGGAGTTGATGCAGAGAATGCCTCCGATCTTGAGGAATTTGAGATGATTGTCGATCAGGATGAAAAGGCGATCATCGTAACGGAGCCTGCGCGTCTGGGGCACGAGGGTTTCCTCCTCGATCTCCAGGCGTTCGAGCGCCTTGGCCAGCCGGGCCGGATTCACGGGCTTGAGCAGATAATCCAATGCATTGACCTCGAAGGCGCGTATCGCATATTCATCGTAGGCCGTGACGAAAATGATCCTCGCTTCAGGGCTGACCTTTTCCAGCAGGTCGAAACCGGATTCACCGGGCATCTGGATGTCGAGGAAAATCAGGTCCGGATTGTGCTGTTCGATCATTTTTGCAGCGGAGGTCACATCCTCCGCCTCGCCCAGGACCTTGACCTCCGGGAAGTCATCCAGCATGACCATCAGGTCCTTCCGGGCAAGCCTCTCGTCATCCACGATAATGGCGCTATGCTGTCTTTTCATTCAAGGCATCCTTTTCCCTGGATACTTCGATCCTGATCCGGACACTGTCTTTTTCCTCCTCCACGGTGAACCGGTGCCTGCCCGGATAAGCATGATTCAGCCTCTGCCGGATGTTTTCCAAATTCGATTCTCCGTTGCCATTCAACGGATAGCCGTTTCCATTCAACGGACAGCCGTTTCCGTTCACGACACCGCCGTTTCCATGATGGGAGATGCACCTGCCCGTATGCCTGACTGCCAGTGAAAGTGTTTCATCGTTCACCATGGCGATATCGATATCGATTCTCAGGGGCATCGGGCTTGTCCGCATGCCGTGCAGGACGGCGTTTTCCGCGAGCGGATGGATGATGAACGGCATGACCGGAAATTCCTCAGCCTGCGGATCAACCTGGAAGCGGACCATCAGCTTCTTTTCATATCGCTTCTTCTCAATTGCAAAATAATGCCGGATCGCTTCGATTTCCTCACCGAGGGGTACATCGGTGTGATTTTTGGTCACGAGGGAATACCTCAGGAATTCCGACAGTTCGGTGATCAGGCTCTTGGCCGCCTTTTTATCCTCGGAAATCAGGGCGCGAATTGAATTGAGGGCATTGAAGAGGAAGTGAGGATTCAATTGGTACCGGAGCATCTGGAGCTGGGCCTTCTGCATCAGGAGCTCCGCCTTCCCGGTGCTTTTGGCCTGGGCCATCCATTCACGCCACAGCTTGAGTGTGAAATAAAGCGCGCTCCAGGTCACGATCAGCGCGGTATTAAAGAAAACGGCATCGATGATCCTGATCCATTTGTGACTTGCCATTTTCGCCTGTTCCTCTGTAAAAATCGACAGGACGGCGCGGCCGGCGAAAACCCAGATGAAGGCCACGAAGATGGAAAGCAGGAGGGTCAGGCAGGCCATGGACAGGAGATTCCAGGACTTAAAATCGATTCTGTGGTAAACCAGCCTCAGGGCGGAGGTGAGCAGGAAACCGATCCCCATGTTCACGCCCAATCTGATCAGCCCGTCCGCGTTGAAATCGCGGAACATGTAGATATGCGCACCGTAGATGACCGTGTAAGCCAGCCAGCCAAGTATCTGCAGCTTCCAGAACGAATGGATCCTGCGGGATATCGCTTCAGGAGTCATGACCGGCCGCCTCCCCGCTGGATTTCTGAATTTCCAGGTAAACCCTCACCCATCCCTTGTGCTGCGTGATCTCGAAACGGTGGCGCTCCGGATAGGCGCTCTGCAGCCTCTGCCGGATGTTGTCGAGTCCGGTTTGCGTGCCGTTCCGGTCCGTGCCCGGCTCCCTCCACTTTCCCGTGTTGCACACTTTGACGACCACACCACCGTCCAGGGGCTCGGCCTTGACCTCGATTTTCAGAGGCATGGGGCTTGTCTGCATGCCGTACTTGACTGCGTTCTCAACCAGCGGATGGATCAGGAATCCGATGATGGGGACATCCTCCGCCTCCGGATGGATGTGGAAGGCAACATCCAGCTTGTCCTCGTACCTGCGCTTTTCAATGGCGAAATAATGCCGCAAAGCCTCTATCTCTTTTCTCAGGGGGACCTCCGCCTGGGTTCCCACAAGGGAATGGCGCAGGAATTCAGACAGTTCCGTCACCATCGCCTTGGCGTTCTCCTCGTCCTCGTCGATGAGGGCGCGTACGGAATTCAAAGAATTGAACAGGAAATGGGGATTGAGCTGGATGCGCAGCATCCTCAATTGCGCCTGATTCGCTGCTGCATGGGCCTGATGCGTACGGTGGCGCTGCCTGTCCCATTCCATCCAGAAACGGATGACGAAATAGAGCGCGCTCCAGGCAAAGAGGAGGAGATCCCAGTAGAACGTCAGCATGAGATAGTTTTTGAAATTGACATCATACACTTTTTCATCGGCGGTTTTCATGAGCTTGTCGGTTAAAAGGTCCAGCCCGTACCAGGCCGTCCCGGTTATGAAAACAACGGCAACCGCGACTGTAAAAAGAAGGGGCAGTGAGGCGGGTTTCAGGGGGATGCGCCTGTACACCAGGCGCATGGGCAGGCAGAGCAGGCAGCCGGTCAGGGCCATCAAAAATGCCCAAATGACCAGCCTGGGCTTGAGGCTGTAGGCCGAGGCGTGCATGAAACAGATGAAGATCCAGTACAGGCCCCAGCCGGATACGTTCAGAAGCCAGAAAAGGGTATTCGGATTGTGAATTTTCCGGTATATAAAACCTTCAACCCGTTCCATGTCCAAGGATCCGATTTTCAATAAGTTCCGGATACCTTTTTTAATACGTATTTCCACAGGACGTGTTTCACTCCATGAAAGATTCCCGGCATGCAGCCTCAGGCGGGAATATAGCAAAAAAGGAATCGGTGTTCTCAAAAAATGGCCGAACGGTCCTGTCCGGCGCCGGGCGGCAACAGGTGCCGCTGAAAGGTATATACCGGAAGATCGATGAGCCCGCCCGGATATATTCCATTCATGAATATGTCCCTGCACCGATTATATGTCCTCCGGGCGACCGGCTGGACCTTTGGGCGATTACCTTTTTGCGGTTTGGATTTTTAGTGACATCTTTCGCCGGTTCATATTTATTTCCCGCCTGTCAAGACCGGTACCGGGAAGCATCGCCAATCCAACAAGGAGGTTCGTATGATTCGAAGGGCAATCGGGATCTGTCTGGTCCTTGCCTGCCTGCCAGTCCTCTTGTTCGCAGGCACCACGGGAAAAATCACCGGAAAGGTTCTGGACCGGGATTCGGGGGAACCCCTGCCCGGGGCGAATATTTCCATTGCAGGAACGGTACTGGGGGCTTCATCGGACGAGGACGGCACCTTTGTCATTTTGAATGTGCCTGTCGGCGCCCATGAACTTCATGCCCGGTACATGGGATACAAGGAAACGATTCAGCAGGATATCCGGGTTTCCGTGGACCTGACCACGGAAGTGAATTTCGCCCTGGAATCCACGACCTTGACCGGCGAGACGGTCGTGATCACGGCGGAGCGGCCGATCATCCGCAAGGATGAAACCAACACCAACATCATCCGATCTTCCGAGGAGATCGACCGGCTGCCCATACGCGGCGTTCAGGAGCTGTCCGCATCCATAGCCGGCGTCGCCAAACTGGACAACAGCAACAACATGAACATCCGCGGCGGCCGCACGGACGAGAGCGCCGTGTATGTGGACGGTGTGCTGGTCAACGACCCGTACAACTACGCCATACGCGCCTATGTACCGAACGAGGCCATCGAGGAGCTCAGCGTGCAGACCGGCGGATTCAACGCCGAGTACGGCGAGGCCATGTCCGGCATCATCATCATGACCACCAACAGCGGCACCCAGAGATACTCGGGCAGCCTGCAGGCCATCACCGACCAATTTCTTTCCTATGACAAAAAGAACCTCGGCACTTACTCCTACGGCTTCAACGAATACACCGCCACGCTGGGAGGCCCCATCATCCCCGGGAAAAAACATACGTTTTTCTTCAGCGGGACCCGCCAGTGGATGAAGGACGGGGCTCCGTCCTGGGGATGGGCGGAAAACAAGAACAAGCCGGACGCCTTCAAGGGCGGGCCGGTACCCGGCCAGGAGGATGAGAGCTGGAGCTATTCCGGAAAGCTGAAATTCCAGCTTTTAAACAACCTGGAGTTGAAGAGCAGCGCCGTATGGACGGACCGGAGCTTCTCCTATACCGGCGATTTCACCGGCATGAACCCCCTCTTCATATACAACGTCGATCACGCCCCGAAGACCTACACGCAGCACCGGTCGGTCAACGCGACGCTGACCCATCTTCTGAAACCAACCACCTATTACGACCTGAAGTTCAACTATTTCTATACGTTCCGCGAACGCGGCGACCGGATGTATATGGACGATTTCACCGGCTACGGGAATCCATATATGATCCCGGACACGAGCTGGGCCAAGGAAGTGAACTGGGGCAACGAGTACACCGGCCGGTACGAGCCTGATTTCTTCAAGCCGGGCGCGCCCAATTCCGATTACTTCAAGAACCAGACCCTTTACTGGGGCGTGGATTTCGACCTGACGCATCAGCAGGGCAAGTACCACACCTTCAAGCTGGGTTTTGATTACAAATATCACACCCTGCGCGAAATGCAGATCCTGGAACCCTACAACCTGTCCAAAAAGACGAATGTCACCGAGCTGACGCGCTACCGCAACGCGGATGTCCGGTTTTACGGATACGATCTGCAGGGCAAAGAAGTGAACGAAGGCAGCTACTTCGAGGATGTGGTGAGGGCCGAAGACGGCACGCCGGTTTCCGGGTTCCAGAGGCAGGCGCCCTATCATCCGATCCTGATGAGCGGGTACATACAGGATAAAATCGAGCTCCGGGATCTGATCCTGAACCTGGGCCTGCGGTATGACCGTATCGACCCGAACGCCTGGCAGTTCAGGAACATCGCGGTGGAGAAGGACGCGGACGGCAACAACATACCCGGTACGGGCATGTTCGGAGGAGACAGCCAGTTCGACGTGACCGACACGGAAAAGTCCGAAGCATACGATTATCTCAGCCCCCGCTTCGGCATCAGCTTCCCGGTATCTGATAGGACGGTCTTCCATGCCCAGTACGGCAAATTCTATCAGAAGCCAAGCCTGATGGATCTTTATCTGAGCCCGTTTTATCTGGACAATTTCGTGAAAGGCGGCTATTTCACGACCATCGATAATCCCAATCTCAGGCCTGAAAAGACAACGGGATACGAAGTCGGATTCAAACAGCTGCTCAGCGACGTGGCGGCCGTTCAGCTCACGGCCTTCTATAAAGAGACCGAAGACCTGATCCAGGTGCTCCCCGTCGAGACGGATGTGCGCCAGATCGCATTCACGCAGAACGGCGATTTCGGCGTGATCAAGGGATTTGACGTGATCTTCACCCTGCGCCGGATCCACAACCTCTCGGCCACCATCAACTACGAATACCAGCATGCGACCGGGACAGGCTCCGCCACGAACAGCAATTTCGACATCGCCTGGCTGAACGCGAGTCGCGGCAATTATCCGAAATTCACGCTGCCGCTCAATTTCCAGCAGAAACACAGGGGCAACATCAACCTGGACTACCGCATGGAAAAGGGAGGGCCCGAACTGTTCGGATGGAAACCCTTCGAAAACACGGGCGTGAACCTGATGGCCTCCTTCAACTCCGGTATTCCCTACACGCTGATGCGCATCCAGAACCGCCAGCCGCACACCGGCAGATATGACAATGACGGCATCTCCAAATCCCCGGTGTCTGCCGTCAATTCTGTGACCACGCCCTGGAATTACCGCGTGGATCTCAAGCTGGACAAGACCTTCCCGGTTGCGGGAACGTCTTTTTCCCTCAACATGTATCTCTGGGTTCTGAACCTCTTCAACTCCGAGACCATCACGCAGGTCTGGAGCGCAACCGGCCTTCCGGACCAGACCGGCTACCTGCAGACGGAGCCCGGCAAGGCCTATTACGAAAGCCTCACGGAAGAACAGAAAAAAGCCTTCAGTATGAGGGAAATGGACTGGATCAATTACGGCAATCCGAGGCAGATCCGGCTCGGCATGCGCCTGTCCTTCTGAGCGGTCACGTGAAACGGAACGGATGAAGGAGGAAAATCCATGAAACGATTCATTGCTTTTCTGTTGATTGCAGGGCTGGCCGGCGCCGGATTCGCGGCAAAATCAGGAGGCAGGATACGCGCCTTGAAAAAGACGGCCACGCTGGACCAGGAAATCACGTTCGACGCGAACCGGATGAGCGGCCTGATGCGCAACAACGGCATCTGGTTTCTGGACGTGCAGGCCAGCGACTGGGGGCTGGAATGGCCGAGGGGATCCGGAAACAGCCCCATTTACGCAGGAGGCCAGTGGATTTCCGCCAAGGTGAACGGCGAAGTCAAGCTCGCGGCCGTCATACATGACGGGACCGAATTCCAGCCCGGCGTCATTTCAGGCGGCGCTGCGGCCAATCCGAGGGATCCGGCCTACAAATGGTATGTGATCAGGCCCGGAGGTCAGGGAGACTGGGATTCCTGGCCAAAAGATCAGGGAGCGCCCGTGGATGAGGAGGGCAATCCGAAACTCATCGGAGACCGGACCGCGTTCTGCGTATGGAACGACATGGGCGAACATCTCGAATTCGCGACCAACCAGCTCGGAGTCGAGGTTCAACAGACCGTCTTCGCCTTTGACCGCGCCGACGCACTCGGCGACATGGTGTTCATCAAATGGCGGATGGTCAATAAAAGTGAAAGCGACTGGGACAGCACCTATTTCTCGATCTGGCTGGATCCGGACGTGGGATACGGTTATGACGACCTGGTGGGATGCGATCCCGATCTCGGTTTGGGATTCTGCTACAACGGGACCAACGAGGACCAGGATTACGGCTCCGCCCCGCCTGCAACCGGCATCGATTTCTTCCAGGGCCCGATCATCGACCAGCCGGGTTCGACCGTCACGCTTCCGGACGGAACCGCCCTTCCGGACAAGACCATGATCAAGATGACTGCTTTCATCTTCTACGACAACAACGACAGCAACACGGGGAATCCGAACACCTCCCAGGATGTGTGGAACTACCAGCGGGGATACTGGCGCGACAATTCGCGCATCACGAACCCGGACGGCGTATTCACGCCCTTCATGTTCACCGGAGATCCAGAAGCTGCGACCGGCTGGCTGGATGCGGACGAATCGGACCGCCGGTTTCTCATGACCACCGGCCCCTTCACGATGCAGAAATGGGAGGACGTGAACAGCAACGGACTGCCCGATTTCGGCGAACCGGGCGTTCAGGAAATCGTGGCCTGCGTCATGGCGACGCGGGGCGCCAGCAACCTGAACAGCGTGACCCAGCTCAAGGAGATCGACGTTCTGGCGCAGATGGCGTACGACCTGAATTTCAACCTGGCCAAGGCGCCCTTCTCCCCGGATGTCGATGTGCATGAATTGGCCAATGAAATCCTCCTCTCCTGGGATGACCGTTCCGAATTCAACGAAGACGGATCCCCTTACGAGTCCGAGGATCCGATTGTGGCTAATGCACTGGGGGATACGGTCATCCTGAACAATATCGTCAGGGTAATCGACGACGCCACATACAATTTTTACGGCTACACGGTGTATCAGTATTCGGATGCATCCGGATCAGATCCGGTCGTCATCGGTCATTGGGACAACACCGGCACGGCGGATGCGGAGCCATACACCCAGCACCGCTACATCCGCATCCTTCAAAACGTGAATCCGGTTGTCGGCAATGTGGGCGAACGCCTGGTCAACGGCAAAGACTACTTTTTCGGCGTGGTGGCGCATGCGTACCTGGAATACGGCGCTCCTGTCGTATTCGACAGCCCGCCTGCCATTGTCACGGTTGTTCCGCAGTCCAAGCCGGGTATTCAGTATGCCTCGTCGAACAACGACACGCTCGAGGTGACACACCAGATCACGGAAGGCCTGGCCAGCGACGGATCCGTCATCGCCGTGGTCGTGGATCCCTCCCGTGTCACAGGGGATTATTACCGCGTCGTCTTCTCGGATGCAGGTACCTGGAGCGTCATCCGCTGCGCGGACAGTGCTTTCACCGCAGGCGTGGACACGGTGTTGAAAGACCAGACCAACCAGGCAGGCGATGACGCGTACACGATCGTGGACGGGCTCCTGATCAAGGTGTTCGGGCCTGTCAACGACCTCCGGAACATCCAGGTGGTTTCCAACGCAAACGGACTTCTGGACCCACCGGACATGGGATGCTTCGCCTTCAACAGCAACGGATTTCCCATGCTCCTGGATTACGATTACCAGCCGGTGCTGGACGAGAACGGGGATCAGGTGGACTGCCCCGGCGCAACCCAGCAAAGCAACGGATCCACCTGGGGCATACACATAGGTATGAACAGCGCGGAAATGGATCCCGGTTACGATTTCTTCAAATCCAGGCTTACGAACGACGGGGCCCGGTGGCCGCTGATCATACCGGATGACTTTGAAATCCGTTTCACGGCCGCGGGCGGCAAGGCCTACATCCCGAACGCGTTCGGGTATGACGGAGGCGATTTCGGCGGAGTCCTGGTCGATGTCCCCTTCGAGCTGTGGAACATCGGCATTCTCGAGGATCCGGCAGATGATGTGCGCCTTTTCCCGTATCTCCTGGACGACGACTCCAACGAACGTTTCGCCCTTCTCACACAGGCCAGTGTCACTGCGGCCGGCGACACCTCATATGGATATCCGGACCATACCGTATCCGGAGGGGCGAACGATCCGTTCACAGACTGGTTCTACTGGGTGATCCCGGAAAACACGGCTCCGGGCCAAGCCGGGTACGATGCATTGGTCGCCAAAATCCAGACCGAAGGCGACAATTACGAATACCTGGCCGGGACGCTCGGCGATTGCATGCGGCGTATGGTCCTGGTGAACTGGAACGGCGGCGAAACAGAGACCGGCGAATACAACGCGCAGATGCCCGAGACCGGCACCGTATTCCGCATTCTCACGGCCAAGCCCAACATGCCCAAGGACATCTATTCATTCAAGACTCCGGCCAATACCCGCGACCTGGCGGACAGGAAGGCGGATCTGAAGAAGATCAATGTGGTGCCCAATCCCTACTACGGCTATCACAGCGGGGAAATGGACGCCTTCGAGAGATGGGTGCAGTTCACTTTCCTGCCGGACAAATGCACCATCCGAATCTTTGATCTGGCCGGGAATCTGATCCGGAAGCTCGAGAAAGATACTCCGGATTCGCCCCTGCTCCGCTGGGATTTAAAGAACGAATACCAGCTTCCCGTGGCGAGCGGCATCTATGTCTATCATGTATCGGCGCCCGATCTCGGCGAAAAAATCGGGAAAATGGCTGTCTTCACGCCGAACGAAAGACTGGACACGTATTGATCCGGCCCTGGGGCACGGTGAGAAACTCAGGCTTCGAATAGGCTTGTGAATCCGAAAAGGAGGTCTCTCCATGAAAATAAAGATCTTGTTGATTGTAACCGCAGGGATGCTGGCATGGGCCGGTTCCGGCATGGCCGGCGGCAGGCGGCTGGGTACAGCCGGAGGCGCGGAACTCATGATCCCGATCGGAGCGCGGAATGTCGGCATCGGCAATTCCAATATCGCCAACATCACGGGCATGGAAGCCATGTACGCGAATCCGGCCGGCATGGCGGTGCTGCCCAACGTGGAATTCGGCGTGAACTACACGACCTATTTCGCGGACATGACCATCACCAACTTCAATATCGGCAGCAGGGCCGGCAGCCTCGGCGTGATCGGCATCGGGATTCAGGCCATGAACATCGGCGAGATCCCGGTCACCACCATATTGAATCCGGAAGGGACCGGGGAAGTCCTCAAGCCCAATTTCATGATCCTCACCGGATCCTTTGCCCGGAAATTCACGGACCGGATCAATTTCGGCTTCAACGCCAGGTTCGTATCCGAACAGCTCGAGGACATGAAAGCGAATGCCCTGGCATTCGACATCGGCCTGCAGTACCATTCCTCCATGGGGATAGACGTGGGTGTGGCCATGCGGAATTACGGGAGCGGCATCCGGTTCGACGGCACGAGCATCGACTTCGATTCCGACATCCCGTACGCCAATCCCAATGCAACAACCCGCAAGACGAAACTCGACATGGCGACACATGAACTGCCCACCAGTTTGAACCTGGGCCTGGGCTACCGGTATCGCATCGGCGAGAAGCATGCCTTGAATGCCAGCGGATTGTATGCGAACAACAGCTTTGCAGTGGATAACATGAATGTGGGGCTGGAATACGCCTTCAATAAAATGGTTTTCCTGCGGGGCGGGTATCACATGAAACTTTTCGATTCCGGCTATCCGGCCGGTGCAAAGGAGGATCCGTTCGGCCTCACCCTGGGTTTCGGTTTCCTCCTGTCCGTGGGCGGCAGGAATATCCTTTTTGATTACGCCTACCGGGACATGGATTTCTTCACTGCGAACCAGTATTTCAGCATCCATGTCGGCTGGTAGCCTGGTCTTGACCCCGGGCTTCCGGGTCCCGGGCTGAATGATCTGATGGGACCGGGCTGTTAGAGGTCTTAAACCCGGGGTCCCACGTTCCGGACATAAGGATCTGAGGGGACCGGGCCGCATACTCAAACACAATGAATAACCGGCCTGGTCCCCCTGAAAAATTCTCTCTCTCTCCCATATCATGATGCCTCAGGAAAAGCCCCGGCCCTCAACCGGGGTTTTTCCGTAAGGCCTCAGGAACCCCGGGATTCACCCCGGGATTGAAGCTCCCCGGCAGCGAGCTGCCGGGGAGTCTTCTATCTGTAGGAAAAAATTCGTTTGTAATCGCTCGCTTACCCCGGGTCAAAGGCCGGGGCAGGCCCCTCGGCAAGCTAAGGGGAATGCGCTCGCTGTCAGATTCAGAATCCAGCAACACAGATCCGGGTTCAACCCGGGGCGCAAAAATCATAAAAAGGAGAATTGGGATGACGCGTGATATCCTTTCAACAGCATGGCTGTTCACCCTGCTCGCCTGTTTCCTGTCCCCGTCTCTCTTCTCAGCAGACGGGATGGAAGGCCCGGCATCCGCGGACGTTGAAAGCCCGTTCCGTCCCAATCCCATGCTGATTCTAAAACCTGAATCCCCGGCATTGCATCCTGTACGGCTGGACGGCAGGATCGAAGAACACGAATGGTCCGGAGCGGCAACTTTCGGGAATTTTACCGAATACCAGCCGGATGAAAACAGGAAGCCGCTTGCAGAGACGGACGGATATGTGGGCCTGGATTCCTCGAGCCTGCTCATCGCTTTCGTGTGTCATGATCCGGAGATCCGGAACCTGCGCGCCAATTTCGCGGACCGGGACAGGATGTATGAGGATGACTGGGTCTGCGTATCCATTGATCCGGACCGGGATTTTCAGAAAGCCTATCAGTTTTATGTCAATCCGCGGGGTATTCAGGGAGACATGCTCTTCCAGGCCAGCGGGCTTCAGGACCAGAGTTTCGATATGGTTTGGCAGTCCGAATCTCGAATCCTGGAAGACCGATGGACTGCGGAAATGCGTATTCCATTCGAAAGCCTGCGCTTCCCGGGATCCGACAG
>JAFGEX010000193.1 GCA_016931355.1 bacterium | reverse complement strand
GAAAGCCACGACCAGCACGGGCGCCTGCTTGATGAAAAACTGCCCGTAACAGGCCTCGTCTGCGATGCGGTTTCTGGTTTCCGCCTTGGAAACGACGACAAACTCCCACAACTGCCGGTTGCAGGCGCTGGGTGCGGAACATCCCGCATCCAGGATTTTCGCCAGCAATTCGTCCGGGATCGGCTGATCCTTGAAGCGCCGGACGCTCCGGCGCGACCGTATGGCTTCAAACAGGTTCATTGGGATGGAATATCCGATTCATCTTTCTGACAGTATGTCCCAGTTCGCTGATGACCATCCTGATTTCCCGCGTTTCCTTTTTCCTGCAGGGGAAGGGAGATTCCTGGAAGCCCATCACCGTCACGCGGCCCTTGGCGGACCGGATCTCCTCGAATTTTTCAAAATGCTTTTCCTTGAAATCGCGGGACGTCACGAAAACACGGACAACCCCTTCGGATCCGATCAGATGCAACTCGTTGATCCTGGGGCAGTCTATTTTGTATTTGTCAATGACAACCGGTATGTTGACGTAGCGGAATTTTTCCAGTTGCGTATTCCGCAAGGTCTCGAAATGATCCTCGATGACAAAGACCGTATCGTCGAGACGGACGGAACGGAAAAGCCGGAACGGACCGTAATCCATCGTCATGCGCACCCGGTCTGCGCCGATGTCGAGGATACGGCATTCCCTTCCCACCGGGATAATCCAATCACCGCCGGACGGCTTGACGAGCGGGGAGAAAAAATTCATTTTAAAATACTCGCCGCCGAATACCTTCCCGTATTGCCTCTCCGTAGGACCTCCGGGGCAGGAAAAGACCCATCCGGCTTTTTTCAGCCAAAGGTGCAGCGGTGAAATGCCCGGTTCGGTGTAGTAGCGTGATTTTCCGCAGCGGAACGCACTGAAGATGAAACCGTTGGATAAAACAGCCGTCCGCGTCGGCCGGGTATAAAACACCACAGGCCTAAAGGGCTCTGCGCTTTTCACCGTTCCGGGTCTCTCCATGTCGTGGAGGCGCTGGGCAAAGGCCAGCCACAGGCCCAGAAATGCATTGTACACGGTCAGATGGTGGTAATCATACCAGCCGTATCTTTCCTGATCCTGTCTCTGATTCAGAACCAATGGAAAATGGCCGTTTCGTTTAAAAGAAAGCAGGTATCTCCAGATGTGCTTCGCAACCTCCGCGAAGTGCCCGGCTGAGTCCGGATCCAGAATCTGCGCCGCCTCCAGGATATAGAGGGCGGAGGCGTATCCGAATATCTGTTCCTGCCCCCTGCCCACATAATTGAAACAACCTTCCGGGTCCGTCAGGCTGATCAGGTACCGGGTTCCTGAAAGGATCGCATCCTTCAGCTTTTTACGGGGACGCAGCAGATAGAGGCGGTGGAGCAGAGCCAGGGTGTACGCATGGTATTGAATGGGTTTGTCCATCCCCCGGAATTCGTCGAAATATCCGTCTCGGTATCTGGCCCTGAATACGCGGTTGAGCCGCAGGCGCCAGCGCCATCTGTCCCAGGGTTGTCTGAAAAGGTCATGCCGGAGCAAGGCGACACAGGACCGCATGGCGATCCAGTTGGTCAGCGGATTGTCAAGATTTTCCCTGTTCCGGCGAATCGCCTTCATCCACCTTTTTTTCTCGGAGTCGGACAGATGATCCCGGAGCAGCCGGTAGGCTTCCAGAAGGGCAAAGTTTTGAAAATCCCAGTGATAACCCCAATTGTCGAAACTGTATTCCTCAGAAGACGTCCTTTCGTGAAAGGCCAGGGCATCGGATATCTTTTCAAGCAGGGACCGATCCTTTGTTTCAGCAAAGATGACGGCGGCCAGACAGGCGAAATGCGTCGTTGCATAATGGTCGCCGGGAACATTCTCGTCCACCGGGTCCCAGATTCCGCCGTGATCATATACCTGAAGGAGGACTTCCGAATGATCCCGGTGCACCACCCGCAGGCCGATGCCCTGAATCCTGAAGGAATCCTCCAGGGGCAGGAGGCATCGCACCGGCAAATCCTTCCGGACCGGATGCTGCAGCGTGAAAGAAATAAAAGGCCCTTCCCTCCTGGCCACGATGTGCTGCTGCCGGATCTGATGCTGGGATAGCCAGTTGAAGATGTCCGTCGCGGCCTTCCAATAACTCACGGGGTTGTGCGTTTTCATGTCAGGAAATCCGTTCAGGTACAGGATGAAAAGACGGCCTGTTTTTCAGATGGCTCCGTATCTGCGAATCAAGCCGGTCGAAAAACCGGGTGTCTTGCTCATGAACCAGCCTCAGCCAGCATTCCAGAATCACCAGGCCCCACACCCGGCGGTACTTGAAATCCTGACCGGCAAAGAAGGTCTGTTTGATGCGCTCCACGGCCTCGGGTTTGAACCAGCCCCGCTCCTGTACCACTTGAGGAGTCAGGACAAGCTCGATCAGAGGCCTGAGCTCCTGCCTCAGCCATATGGGGAACGGCAAAGCGAAACCCATCTTGGGACGTCGGATGATTTCCTCCGGAAGGAGATCTTTTACGGCCTCGATCAGAATGCTCTTTTTCCTCCCCCCCTTTATTTTCAGATGCGGGGGTATGGTCGCCGCAAATTCAGCCAGGACATGATCCGAAAGGGGTACCCGCGTTTCAAGGGAAAAAGCCATGCTCATCACATCCATGTCCCGGAAATACACAGGCTCCAGAAGCGTTTTCAGATCCATGTACGAGATTCGGTCGATAAGCGCCGCAGACTCGGGAATCCGATCGGACAGCTCCTGATAGTACTCTTCCGTATCTGCGGACCCGGCTGCCCTGCGGGCCTGTTCCGTGTACAGATCCAGCTTTTCCGATTCATTCAAGTCCATCCGGACGATCCCGTATTTCCGGACAAAGGACCCCTCGGAATAGAGCAGCCGCGCCAGGCTCCTCCGCAGGGAGGCGGGCCCGAAGCCCGGCGGCGCATTGCGGTTCAGCCATCCCAATCCCCGCCTGCAGAATGCGGGGATTCTGCGCCAGTGCGCTTCGCGCGCCATGAATCTGGGGATCAACTCAAAGGAGTTGTATCCTGCAAAAAATTCATCGCCGCCCTGGCCGCTGAGAACGACCGTGACATCCTTCGCGGCATCCCTGGACACCAGATAACTGTTGATCGCATCCGTGGAGGGCTGATCAAGAGCCTGCAGAAAGGGCCGGAAAGAATCCCAGATATCCGAAGCCGCGAGGCGGGTTTCCGAATGATCGGTTCCGTACTTCTTCGAGACCTGTCTGGCATACTCAAGATCGTCATAATCCCGGCCGCCCACATCGTAACCGACTGAAAAGGTGCGCACCGGACCGTCCTGCATGGTCCGCATCAGTGCGACGATGAGGCTCGAATCGACCCCCCCGCTCAGGAACGCGCCGAGGGGGACATCGCTCATCAGATGGAGCTGGACGGATTCCTGTAGTTTTTCCCGCAAACGCCGGACAATATACGCTTCGTCCTGTTCATTGTCAACTTGAAACTGGATGTCCCAGTAGCGTGTAACGCGCACCGACCCCTGCTTGAACAACAGCATATGCCCGCCGGGCAGGGACAAAACGTCTTCGTACACGGTGGCCGGAGCGGGGATGCCCTGCATGGACAGCATATGATGGATGCCGGACATGTTGATTTTTTTCTCAATCCATCCGGATGCAGTCAGCGCCTTGATTTCGGAGCCGAACAGGAACGCATGCGGGAGGACGGAATAGTAGAACGGCTTGATGCGGAAACGGTCGACCGCTGCGAAAAGGCTGCCGTCCCTTTCGTCCCAGATCGCGAAACTGAACATGCCGCGAAGACGGGAGAGGCAGCCTGTTCCATATTCTTCATACAGATGAAGGATGGTTTCGGTGTCGCTGTGACTCCGGAAACGGTGGCCCCGGCCGGAGAGGGACCGGGTCAGCTCCCTGTAATTGTAAATTTCGCCGTTGCAGACGATCCAGACGGTGCCGTCTTCATTGCTCATGGGCTG
>JAFGEX010000192.1 GCA_016931355.1 bacterium | reverse complement strand
GTGCTCGTCGAAATCCTGATTGTCGTTTTGTCCGTGCGCCACGCCAAACCGGAATATACCGACAAGGAAATCGCGGCCATTCAGGAGCGCTATGCCCGGTTTATCATTAAGAGCGACGCAGAGGCCGTTCCTCCGGCGCCGATGGTTGAAACAGGCGGAGCCGGCATCCGGGAGACCGCATCCGAAGGCGGAGCGGAAAAGACAGGGGCGGAGTCGGAACAGGCCGGATCCGGCGCAGGGGACGAGGCTGCGGGCCGGGCCCGCATTTCAGCAAGCCGCCGGAGCATGGCAGAAGCGCGCAGGCGGGAGCGGGAGACCCTGTCGCGCGAGGTGGGCAGCAAGGGGCTTCTGGGCCTGCTGACGGGCGAGGGCGGCGCAGCGGAGGGCGATGCGGTTTCAGGGCTTTTTTCAGGAAGCGGGGAGGGATCCGCAGGCGGCGATCTGGACGAGATACTCGGATCGGTTGACGGACTGAAGACCCGGGGCGAGTCCGGATTGGCCGGCGGATCCGGAACCGGAACAGGGCTCAGGGGATACAGAACCGGCAGGGCCGCAGGCATTGACGATTTGCTCAGCGGGCCCGGAGACGTGGAATCCGAATCCCTGGAAAGGGGCGGGGACCTCCGGGTGGAATCCCCTTCAGAATTCTCCGGCAGGGGCAGCAAGGCGACCAACCGCAGCCCGGAAGCCATACAGGAGGTTCTCCTGGGTCATGTCCCGGCCATACGCTATTGCTATGAGCGTGAACTCAAGCGGGATCCCGGTCTCAAGGGGAAGGTCATTGTCCGCATCGCGGTCTCGCCGGAAGGTGCGGTCGTGAACGCCGAGATCCTTTCCTCCACGCTGGCCAATGAGCGCGTGGAACGCTGCATGCTTTCGCGCATCCGCCTCTGGAAGGATTTCAAGCCGATCGACAGAGCGGAAGGCGACGTGACGTTCCGGCAGATCTACACGTTCGGGACGTGAGATTTCCCCGGGAACAATGACAGCATACCTGTTCGCTCTTTTTGATTTCAGGAACCGTTTATTTTCCCTGCCTTTGGAAAAGCGGGCCAGGGGGATTCCTTGAAGCATGATCGATTATCAAGCTCTTGTTGAATTTCCAACTTTAAAATAGTATCTTAGCTGATGATTCTGGTCACCCCGGACCTGATCCGGGGTCTTCTTTTATTTTGATGATCGCTCCGGAGCTTGATCCCGGCGCAAAATCCCGGTAGGGCTTCACCCTCCTTCGAGAAAAACAAAGAGGAGCCAATATTGTCCAAATCCAACACCTGGCAAAGAACGCATCACTGCGGGGCATTGAGGCCTCAGGACGCGGGGAAAACCGTTGTCCTGAACGGATGGGTGGCGAGCCGGAGGGATCACGGCGGCGTCATTTTCGCGAACCTCAGGGACCGGTGGGGAGTCACCCAGGTCGTGTTTCATCCTGAACAGGCTGAGCTCATCGCACAGGCGGGGAACCTGAAGCTGGAATCCACGGTCGGACTGCGCGGCAGGGTTGTGAAGCGGCCGGACAACATGGTCAATCCGAACATGCCCACAGGCGGCATAGAGGTCGCAGCAGAGGAACTCGTTGTCTATAGCGAGGCGAAGCCGCTCCCCTTCACGATCAAGGATCCGCCGGATGCGCTGGATGAAACACGGCTCAAATACAGGTACCTGGACCTCAGGCGGCCGGCCATGCAGAAAAACATGATCCTTCGCCACAAGGCAGCCCAGGCGGTGCGCCGGTATTTCGATGAGAAGGAGTTTCTGGAGATCGAGACGCCTTTCCTCATGAAAAGCACGCCCGAAGGGGCCCGTGATTACCTGGTCCCCAGCCGCATCTACAAGGGCAGGTTCTACGCTTTACCGCAGTCGCCGCAGACCTACAAGCAGCTTCTCATGGTGTCCGGATTCGACCGGTATTTCCAAATCGTGCGCTGCTTCAGGGACGAAGACCAGCGCGCGGACCGGCAGCCCGAATTCACCCAGATCGACGTGGAAATGTCCTTTGTGGACGAGGATGCCGTGTTCGGAGTCATGGAAGGGCTCATGGCGCGGCTTTTCAAGGAAATTCTCGGGAAAGAAGTGCCTGTACCGTTCCTGCGGCTCCCCTATCCGGAGGCCATGGCCAAATACGGGATGGACAAGCCGGACCTTCGATTCGGCATGGAAATCGAGGACATCAGCGGCATTGCCTCGCAGACTGAATTCCAGGTTTTCAAGGATGCAGTTGCATCAGGCGGCGCTGTACGCGGATTCAACGCTTCCGGCATCGGCGCCCTGTCGCGCAAGGATGCGGACGGGCTGGCTGAATTCGTGAAGACATTCGGGGCCAAGGGCCTTGTGACCCTGCAGGTGCAGCAGGACGGCATCAAGACTCCGATCTCGAAGTTCGTATCTGAAGGCCATTTGAAGCGCATGGCGGAGCTCTACGATGCGAAGCCGGGGGACGTGATTTTCATGGTCGCTGCGGAGGAAAAGACCTGCTGCGCAGCACTGGGGAATCTCCGCAACAAGATCGCCGCGGATCACAAGATGATCAAGCCCGACGATTTGTCCATTCTCTGGGTCGTGGATTTTCCGCTTGTGGAATGGGACGAGCAAGAGAAGCGATTTGTGGCCATGCATCATCCGTTCACGTCCCCGAAGCCCGAGGATGTACCGCTCATGGGCAGCGACCCGGCAAAGGTGAGGGCCAGGGCATACGACCTGGTTCTGAACGGGGCTGAGATAGCCGGCGGCAGCATCCGGATCCATGAAAGCGGGCTTCAGCAGAAGATGTTCCATCTGCTGGGTATTGACGCGGACACGGCCCGCAGGAAATTCGGTTACCTCATGGACGCGTTCCAGTACGGCGCACCGCCGCACGGCGGCATTGCATTCGGATTCGACCGCCTCGTCGCCATGCTCGCGGGCGAGGACTCGATACGCGAAGTCATCGCTTTCCCCAAGACCACCAGCGCCCTTTCCCTCATGGACGGCTCGCCCTCCGAAGTGGATGAGGTCCAGCTCAGGGAACTGGGAATAAAGCTCGAGTAGAGCCCGGGGTCAACCCCGGCGTGGGGATCCTTGGGCTTTATCGACCCCTTGACTTTTCATAAAAATATTTTTATACTGTTAGAGCTTCCCACTGCAAATGCCGGCAGACCTTCATCTGCCGGAAAGATCATCATACTATTCTTCCGTTCTCCCCGAGGGAAGCACCGATCAACACGCTTGCAGGCAGATTCGGAGTCGTTTCAATAAATACATGATATCTTTTATCATGGAGGTGCCATGTCCTTCAGGCTTTTTGCCGCAGGGCTTCTCGTCTGTTTTGCCGTTGGAATCCGGGCCCAGGATACGCAGGTCACGGAGGTGCGCTTCGAGCAGGACGGGGGCAAGATCGTGATCCGCTACGACCTTTCCGGGAAGCCGGGCAAGAAATATACGGTCTTCGTTGAGCTTTCCAACGATGAAGGCAAAACCTTCCGGATCAAACCTCACTCGGTCCTGGGGAATGTCGGCAAGAATGTTCTCCCCGGGACAGGCAAGTCCATCGTCTGGGACATGCAGAGGGACTATCCCCAGGGACTGGAAGGTGAGGGCTTCGTCTTTGCCGTGAGCGCAAGGCTTCAGAAAAGCGGGAAGAAATGGCCTTATCTGCTCGGTTTGACCCTGGCAGGGGGATTTGGATATTTTGTTCTGAGACCGAAGGACGACAAGGGAGAGATGACGATCCGGCTGCCGGAGGATATCTGATTCCGGGCTCTCACCCCGGCCCTTTGTCGAAAAGTTTCTAATCCCGACTCTCTCTCGCTTCTTTTTCAGAAGAGGGATGAGAAGGAAAGTTTTCTTGCGCAAGAAGGAGCGGATTCGGGTGAGGGATTTTCCGGAACGTATCTGGAAGGAATAGACTATGACCCATAAAAGACTGCATGCCTTCATCATGGTCATCGCTGTTTTTGCCCTTCGCTGCGGGATCTTCGAGCCGTTGAACAGAAAAGGTTCCCTCGCTGTTGTGCTGGTACCGGAGAATCGGGAGCAGGGATTGGGCAAGGCGCTTGAAGCCATCCATTCGGCGCGTTTCGTTTTAAAAAAGGGATCCGCAACAGTCAAGGAGGATGTCCTGCCGAAAAGCGGCGGATATTTCGAGGGTACCATCCGGGACCTGGATCCGGGCAGGGATTATGCGGTGCAGGTAACCGGTTTTGACAGCCAGGAAAACATTCTCGGCATGGGAAGTGAAAGCTCGATATCTGTATCTTCCGGACAAAAAACGACCGTGATCCTATCCTGGGTCAAGTTCAAACCGGTTCTGTTTTCTCCTTCGGACGGAGCGACGGGTGTATCGGCGGCTCCGACTTTGAGCTGGAATTCTGTGAGCGGGGCGAGTTCTTACGGGCTTCAG
>JAFGEX010000191.1 GCA_016931355.1 bacterium | reverse complement strand
CGCCGGACCTTTGAAGCACTGGTTCGACCAGTCGAACGCAGACATGCGCATGACCCAATCGATCTATCTGGCCACGCTTCAGCAGGATATCCCGTCTCCGCTCGCCAAAGAAAGCGACGAGGAAAAGGGGACCGATACGACCCAGGCGGACGACGGCAAGAAGAAAGAAGAAAAGAAACCATTGAAAATCGATTTTGACGGATTGACCTACCGCATCGTCGCCCTGCCCGTACCCGCAGGCGACTACTCAAGCCTGCAGGCAGGCGTTGAAGGGCAGCTGTTCTATCTTGAAAATCCTCCGCAGCAGGAAGGACCAGGGCCGAAAGGAGGCAAGCTGCACAGATTCGATCTGAAAAAACGCGAAGACAAAATCATCCTCGACGGCCTGACCTATTTTAAAATTTCTCAGGATAAGAAAAAAATCCTCTTCCGCTCCGGGGAGGAATGGACGATCGCAGAGCTGGGCGATGAAATCAAGAAGGACAAGGGAAAATTAAAAACAGACGGAATCGAGGTGCGGATAGAGCCCAGGCAGGAGTGGAAGCAGATTTTCGATGAGGCCTGGCGCATCAACCGGGATTATTTTTACGCAACCAACATGCACGGCGCAGACTGGCCGGCCATGCGGGAGAAATACGGCGCTTTCCTCCCGGATGTCCCATGCCGCACCGATCTCAACAGGCTGATTCAATGGATGTGCAGCGAATTGTCGGTCGGGCACAGCTATCTCGGCGGCGGCGATTTCCTCAACGAATCCAAAAAAGTGCCGGTGGGCCTTCTGGGCGCGGATTATGTTCTCAAAAACAGCAGGTATCAGTTCAGCAAGGTGTACGGAGGCCTGAACTGGACCCCGGATCTCCGGTCCCCGCTGAAGGAGCCGGGCATAGACGTGCGCGAGGGGGAATACATCCTGTCCGTGAACGGACGGGAATTGACGGCGAACATGAACCTCTATACCCTTTTTGAGAACACGGCCGGGAAAATCGTTGAAATCACGGTCGGTCCGAATCCGGGCCCGGACAAGGCGCGCACGCTGAAGGTGGTTCCCCTGGAAGAGGAATATGCGCTGCGAAACCGCGACTGGGTGGAAGGGAACGTCAAAAAGGTGGACGATGCGACCGGCGGCCGTGTGGCGTATGTGTATGTGCCCAACACCGCAGGTTCCGGCCATGACTATTTCAAGCGCTACTTTTTCCCGCAGGCGCAGAAGGACGCGCTCATCATTGATGAACGGTTCAACGGCGGCGGATCCCTGCCGGATTATTACATCGACATCATGAGAAGACCGCTGATCTCCTATTGGAACACCCGCCACGGCCGGGATTTCAAGACCCCCACCGCCTCGATACAGGGCCCGAAGGCAATGATCATCGATGAAACCGCCGGCTCAGGCGGAGACCTGCTGCCCTGGATGTTCCGGAAATTCAATATCGGAAAATTGATCGGCAAGCGGACCTGGGGCGGGCTCGTGGGGATTCTGGGATTCCCCGAATTGATGGACGGCGGATACATCACAGCCCCCAACCTGGCCATCTGGACCGAAGACGGATGGGTGGTGGAAAATGAAGGCGTGCCCCCGGACATCGAAGTGGAACAATGGCCCGGCCAGGTGACGGCAGGCCGCGATCCCCAGCTGGAAAAAGCCATTCAGGTCGTCATGGAAGAACTGAAGAAAAATCCGGTGATCAAACCTTCAAGACCGCCTTATCCCGTCCGCGTCCGGCAGGAAAAGGCCGAATAATCGTCATCCCTATGCCGGTATTTTTATCTATGATTTAACCGTGGAGGGAAACGCCCGCAATGATTCTCCCGGGCAGCATGTTGACGGGTATTCTTTAAATCACATCCGGGGGGCTTAATCCTTTGGAATCTGAAAAAGGTGTTCATTCAGAAACGGAAGGAAATGGATGGCGCTCCTGGAGTTTACGATTTGCCCGCATTCCCCGGGACAAGACCCGGGGCATTCCCCACGGCTTGCCGCGGCGAATGCGATCGTTGTCAGATTCGGCAGAAGGGATGGAAGAAAAATGGGTGTCAGGATAACAAGAGGATCTTGCGGGCGCTGATCAAACCGGCGGCGGTCCCGGTCCATACAGGACGCCGCCGGCGAAAAGGAAACAACGACTGTTTATTTGATCAATATCATGCTGCGTGCAGCGCGGAAGGAACCCGCCTGCAACCTGTAAAAATACAGGCCGCTCGGACGCCCGTCCAGATTGACGGATATCCGGTACGAACCCGCGTCCTGATGCCCGTCCACCACGGTTTCGAGAACGCGTCCCTGCATGTCCAGTATCTGAAGAGCCACCTGACCGGGGCTGTTCAATGTGTAGGGCAGAACAGTCCAGGCATTAAAGGGATTCGGAAAATTGGCGGAAAGGGCGCAGCGGTCTGGAAGCACGCCGGCAGTTGCCACGCCCGTCATTTCGACCTGATCACCGAGTTGAAAATCGTCTATCCGGAAAACAGCTTCATAGGTGTCCGGCCAGCGTACGGTCTCGATGAGCAGGCGCGTGATATGGGTGTAATCAAACGGGTATTCGGCCGGATTCGCATCCGGAGTGGACCAGTCAAATAAATATTCATGCCACTGGCTGTCCGGAGGGACATTGAATGTCGGCGGGGAATGCTGCCGGATCTGATTACCCGCTGTGTCCACGGAAAACGGCGAAAAACCGAATATGACGTTGGCCGCGGGATTCCCTTTGTACAGGGCGCCCGGTTCGAGCATGATTTTCATCTTGGCGTACGGATGATCCGTCAGATTGAAAAACAGGTCCTGACTTTGAAAATCATACATCTGGCCGTTGTGAAATTCCTTTTGCTTCATATCCACGCGAAGCGCACCGTCCTCCTGCGTGACTATGAAGATTTGCCTGCCGTCCTCCAGCGTGTCCGCATTGGGGCCCCAGAACGCGAGATCAACCGGATCGTTGAAATCCTCTGAAAATCCGGTCGCCTCCTGCTGAGCCAGTCCGGCAGTGCTGAGTACCGCAAGCGCCATGATGAAAACCATTTGCTTCATGCCCTTTGCCTCCTGTTTAAGATTTTTATATGACTTAAACGTTTGCGAAAACGTTTAAGATATTATAAAAATTATTTTCCTTAATTGCAAGCTTTTTTTATCTGTACGGATGAAATTCCCCTGGGCTTGGGGCGCATCGTGTTCTGGATTTTCTGATAATACCCCGCTGCTTTCGGCATGGTAGTTCATTCAATTTCACTACTGAATATGAGTTTTGTATGTCTCATTTTTTGCGCCTTAACCTCTCACGTCCTGCACATCTTGTCCCATCCTCCCGGGATCCATCCATTGCCCCGGCCGCCGCTCCCTTCATCCGGAATTTCGGATTCCGGCTCCTCAAGCCCTTCCTCCTCTTCCGCCTCCCATTCTTCATCCTCGTCCATTTCCATGAACTCGTCAACCTTTCTGCGGATTCCTTCCTGGGCCTGCCAGCGGGCACAGGTCTTGACCGGACCCTGGAAAAGCCAGTAGATCATGACCAGTAAAAACGCGCCGTACAGCACCCCGAAGGGATCGTCTTTGATGCGCCGCTTCAAACCGATGTAGCCTGCGAACAGATCGCGCTCCCTGGCTTTACGGTTTCGCACCAACGCCTTTTTCAGCAGACTGAACATGAAACGGAATATCCCTCCTGCGTATCCCGCGCTGCCTCCGAACCCCCGCCGTTCATAAAAAATCCGACAGACTCAGCCCTGGCAGGTCCGCACGGTTCAATGCCCTTTGAAGGGCCTCGAGCCGTTTCAGCAGTTTCGTCCGTTGCGCCGGATCAATGTCCCGGCTTGTCTTGAAAAGCTGCCTGAGGTCGTTCACCAGGTTTTGCGCCTTCAAATGATCCTGAATAGAAAAACCGGGAAAGAACAGGCTCTCCACCGGCTGTTCGGATGCGGGTTTGCCGGATTCCCTTCCGGGCCGCAGCATGTTCTTTTCAATCGAGCCTTTCAATCCATGAAAAAATTCCGTGATCCGGTTGATGTTCACCAGACTGTCCGGCGTCAGGCCGGGATAGGCCAGCTTCAGATCGAAATGCTCCGCAAACCGGACGAACCGTGAGAGGATGTCCAGATACGTCTCGTATTGTTCGAGCCGCTGCCGGTTCGTCAGCCCGGAATCGAAGTCCCCCACTCGGCTGCACAAGGCATGAACAGCCTTCACGGGTTCGCGGGGCAGCTTTGAAAACAGGGATTCAGCCTCCATGAGAGATCTCCTCAACGATATGTTCGATGATCGACTCCGCGGTCTTGTCCAGTTTTTGGGAGGCCCGGACCAGTCCCTGATCCCGGATCAAAGCCGCGGCAATCCCGTCGAGCCTGTAGAAATTGCCGAAAATGATCTTGAAAAGCGGTGTCCGGATGCTCCGGCTGCCCCATTCCACATCCGTCTGCAGGAACTGACTGAAGGCACGCGAAAGCTGAATAAACAAGTTGAGCGCCTTTTTGGGCAGTTCGTTCAGCTCATCGCCGTCGAGGTTCCTGATCATCTTCAGGAAGGCATGGATCGCCGGCTGCGGATACACCGTGCGGAAAAAATCGATGACCGGTTCGAAAACGGACCAGCGCAGCTCGCTGAGATCTCCGCTCAGGCAGAGGTATAGCAGTTCGATGGCCTGATGGAAGCGGGGCATGCCGAGATACCGGGCGGTCAGGATGCCGGGCCTCTGGTCGTCATGCCACGCCGCCTGAAAAACATGCCGGCCGATTTCATGGATGAAATCATCCACCTCGTATGAAGCCGCCGGACGGTTTCGGCTCAACAGCTCGCCGACACCCGGCCTGAAATGGGAAAGCCTCAGGAAATACTCCTCGTGCCCGTCGCACATGAGCCTCGCAAAACGCTCGTCTGTGAGACTGTAACCCGGGCTCATGTACAGGTCCTCGACGATCAGGCTGTGTTCCGCCCAGTAGTCCTGATGAACGCGGCACAGGTAATACACGGGCATATTGTGGCTGGTGAGGCGTATGTCCAGATGAAGCCTGTAATTCCCGATTTCCTCAAGGCATTCGAATACGGAGTTCTGGTCCAGAAGGCGCACGGCATGCTCGCGGAACCGGGATTTCATCGTCATCGGCCTTCCCAGAATCTGAACGATGTCCTTCAGGATCACAACGGACCCCCCTTTTTCCTCAAGCTGAATTCTGGCTTTGTCGTAGGCCCGCAAAGTTTCCAGCAGAGGCTCCAGCGCCGCCCGGTAATCCACCGCCGGCCTCTGGTAAAAAGTGGAGAATGAACTCTGCGAGTAGAGGATTCCATCCGAACCGGGAGTGTCATCGGAAGCCCCTCCGATGAGGCCGTATTCCCTGCTGTCACGACTGTCATGACCGTCCATCATATCCTACCTGTTCTCCTTTAAAACGAGTTTGTTCCTCTCCCTCAGACAGGAGGCCACGTAAAGGCCGACCTTCGCCGCCACTGCAGCCGAGTTGTTCAATTCCTCCCTGGGGATCAGGATGACCTTGTCCACCAGATTTTCCAGGCCGATCGGATTTTTCTTCCCCAAAGCGACCAGGGTCATATGAAGCTTCCCCTTGAAATCTTCGATCAGGGTTTTAAGAAGGGCTTCCACCTCCTGGAAACCGGTCTTCTTCGTCCTGAAGGAACGGTTCCATTCGCAGTCCGTGATCAGAATCAGATAGACCATGCGGCCGCGGGCCAGGGCCTGCGCCTCCCGGACGATATAGGCGATGGAAAGGGCGTCGGACTGCACTCCGGTCCCCGTGTTCGGCAGGGCAACCAGGGCCCTGACCGCTTCCCTCCGGTTCGTCGTGGGTGTCTTGAGCGGATGGTAAATCCACTGCACGAGCGGACCCGCGATGCCGGGCCGCACCTGGTCGCTGTGGTACAATCCGGCCAGCAGCTGGATGTCGCTTCTGGCCGTAGAATTCAACCAGGCGGTGGTGAGCAGCTTCAACATCCGCATCTGATCGGGATTGAGCGAACCGGATCCGTCGCATGCGATCGCCAGCACAGGCCTGCCGCGGCGGTCGGCCTTTTCCCGCATCCGGTACCGCTTGAAAACCGCGGGCGAAAAGTCAGCCATGGCCAAACGCGCCGGATCGATGGAGCCTGAAGTCCTGAGCCGGTCCGTCTCGGGCAGCCTTTCGATGTTCGGATACAGGCTGCGCCTCATCGCGTCCGTCAGGGGCTGCGCATCAGCGACCAGGCTCTCGCATGCCCCCGCATTTTCGGATAGTGCGACCGGCCTGTCGAATATCTCCCCCTCCATGTCGTCGCCGCCCACATGGACCTGTATCTGCTGGCCTCCGGTCGGGGTCCCTTCCATGGGGCCCCCTTCAAAGAGGCTGAGCTGGAGAAGCCTCTGGAGGATGTCGGACCGCGTATCCTCCCAGGCCCTCTGCTGGGCGCCGGCAGAACGCATGGCCTCCACGAAAGCCATAAACAGCATCTCCTGGGTCTGCTGCATGAATTCCTCCTGAGCCGGCATGTTTTTAAAAAGCGAATTCAGGAGAAGAACCGCGGAGTGTTCGACCCAGTTTTCCGGATCCGTGAGCACCGGAGGCTGCGGTTCGTTCAGGGGAGGGAGCGTCTCGTCCTCCATGCCGAACAGCGGTCCCATTTCGCGGCTGACAATCTGCAGAGACATGTTGTTCCTATCCTTGGCGTTCAGGATGTCATGCTGCATCTGATTGATCTGTTTCGTGTCCGGGAGAAGGGGGACGATCGCCTTGTAAAGGGCCTTGACCCAGTCCGCCCCGAAATCGACCAGCAGCTCCGCTTCAACCGACGGGAGAGAATTGAAAAACGACCCGGAAACCGCATCCATCTTCCCGAATATCTCCCGGGTAAGCGGATGCAGATTCAGATTCGCCCATCCCGGAAGAATATCCCCGTACAGAACGGAGGAAAAAATCACGTCGTTCATCGTCAGGAATCTCAAGTCCTGCTGGGAAGCCGCGAACAACCGGTAAATCTCGACCGGGAACAGCCCCGGCCTGCGGGAGAGATCCTCAAGGAGAATCCGTACCTGCACGGCCTTGGTGATCGTCCGGGCAAGGAGGCTGTGCTGATTTTCATCTTCTGAATCGTCCCCGTCTCCGTCCGGACTCTCGATGAAATCAGCGAGCAGGACCATGAGGATCTTGTCCTTCATCCGCGCCTGGTATTCCAGGAAGGCGGTCAGCCCGATCGCGGCATACGCCGCGGCGGAGGAAGGATACTGCGTGTAAACCGGACCGATCTGGGGCCTGGCCAGAAACTGCTTGGCGGATTCGCCGGACTCGTCAAACAGGCCGCATATCGCTTTCTGGATCCGGGCGACCTTTTGATAGAAAAGCCGCTGCGCGGGGAGGCGCTCATAATAGTCCAGATTGGCCCTGAAGGCGTCCCCCAGCGTGATTCCGGCCCAGTCCGATTTGACCCTCCTCTTCCCGTAGGAATAGGTATAGACCAGACCGCCCGAATGAACGGACTCATATTGATATTCCTGTGCGTTGAAGTCTTTCATCGCATCCCCTCGCCGAAAAGAACCTCCCGCCGCCCGAACGCAGCGGGAAAAAAGTCTAGAACAGGTTGCCCTGCATGGTGAGGTTTTCGTCCTCCACCACCTTCAGTCCGAAAACCTGGTTGAACACGCCGGTGTTCAATTTCCGGTCCTCCAGGCTCGCATTTCCCATGAGTGTGGACAGGGCGATCTGGTACATGCTCAGATGCGGCATGACATGGGCCATGCGGAGAAAGGCCAGATACCCGTAGATGGACGGAGGCGGTACGGACTGAAGCTTGCCTTCGCTTCGGAGCCGCCGGATTTCCTGCCCGAGCGCAACGACTTTGACGATCAGATCCTTGTTCGCATCGAGCTGCCTGTCCCTGCGGATCAGGTGCTGAAGAACCAGGACCTCGAGTTCCGCCGGGAGATAATCCAGAGTGAGGTTCACGGAAAACCTGCGTTTCAGGGCATCATCCAGCGTGACCAGGGTATGGGTGGATTCCGTCTCCGCCTGATAGTTGCTGTCCGAAATCCAGCAGATGGATTCGCCGCGTATGGTCTTGCCGCCGGGCAGGAGAATGTCCCCCTTGGCCATCAGGTCCAGAAGGCCGCCCTGTACGCTCGAGGAATGTACGCGGCCCATCTCACGCAGCCAGATGACGGGATAGGCCTTATCGATCTCCGCCTCGGCTTCCTCAAGAGACTGAACCAGCCTGCTCACTTCGTCATACGTGGTGCCGCCCTGGAGGGCGCGCCTCTGATACAATTCCCCCGGCGTTTCATAGATCGCCATTTCGATGGGGAAAATCTTCAGGGCTTTCTGCGCAAAACCGGTCGCCCTGCAGATCGCGTCGAAATTATCCGGCACGCGGTACAGCGCCTCGATCAGCGAGGTCTTGGCGCTGCCGGTGGGTCCGCTCAGATGGATGAATTCATGCGAGACCATGCCGTACACAAGGGACTCCAGGATCCACTTCATGATGAACAAGGGATTCCCCCCGGGCGAGGGGAGAAGCTCGATCAGATCCTCTGCCCCCGCCTTTTTGTATTCCTTTTCGTTTGAGATTTGGAAAACCTGCTTGGCCATGTCTAGCTCCTTTTCTTTTTTTCCCGTATGACCAGCCGGAACGGCTTCTCGACCCCGACGCTCCAGGACCGGCCGGATGGTGTCCCGCCTTTTTTCTGCAATTCCATCAGCGCCTCCGCAGCCAGGGTCCGCGCCTCCTCGAGCAGCCCCCTGGCGCCGAACGCCAGGATATTCGCCTCGATATTGTCAACCACCGCCTTCCCGACCCCCTTTTCGACCATAACTTCCGCCATCTCCCAATCGAGTCTTGATGCGGCTGAAAGAACGGATGCCCGCACGGCGCGGTCCACGATGACGGCAAGGGCCTCACCATCCAGAGGCTTGAACAGGATGGGAGTGCCGATACGCGATAAAAACGCGCTTGAAAAAAGGGTCTTGATTTCGGAAGTCACGCTCCTGCGGATATCCCTTTCCGTGGGGCCTTCCTGAAATCCGAAGCGCTTTCGCACCGTTTCATCCATGCCGTTGGGCAGATTGATGGTAAAAGCAAAGATGATATTGGCGCACGAGAACATTGCTCCGGCAGCGCTCTGGGCCTCCCCTGTCTCGAGAACCTGCAGGAAGAGATCGGCCAGTGCGGAACGCACCTGGGCCGGCGCATGGTCCAGATCGCTCACTTCCACCAGGGCGCCGGAATGGTGCTTGGCCGCCTGTTCGAGCCTGCCGCTTTGATAGGATCCGACGATGCCGCGGCCCGATCCCAGAAGCTGGGCGGAAGCCGTGTAGAAATCGGGAATGCTGGCCGCATCGATGTTGATGTAGGGGACGCCCAGCCTGCCGGCCAGAAGGATGGCGCTTTCCGATTTGCCGGTAGCCGGCGTTCCCTGGCTGCAGTACCGCAGCGGTTGATGCGGCGGACGGGTCAGGCATTCCATGCGGAGCCTGGAGACCAGGCGGCTGATGGCTTCGTCCTGGGCCAGGAGGCGTTCGGTCAGATGATCCTCCAGTCCGGGATCAGTCAGCACGCGGGTGAAATGCGACTGGACATGGGGGAAACGCCCCACCCTGGGCTTGTCGCTCAGCCCGGAAAGCGTTTCCGCCAGCCCGTTGATGGAGAGAGCATATTGGCCCGTCGCCTTCACGGCCGCATTTCCGCTGCTCAGCACCCGGTGTATTTCCCGGTTCACCAGGGCCGGGAGCACGCGCATCCTGTTTTCCCGGGGGACGGCGGAAAGGCTGCCCTGAACCAGGCCGAACAGATCCTGCTCCTGAGATTTGGAAAGGCCTCCGCTTTTCCGGCCGTTGCGACTTATGATGAAACGGATCAGGGGATCCATCTGCATCGCGGGCGTATGCCGAACCACGGGCATCATCGGATCGCTCGATCCTCCCTGTCCGCCGTGGAACACGGACTGGAGCTGCGGATACGTCCCGGTGAAAATGACGGATTTCCGCGATGAAGACAGCACGTGCAGAAGGGTCTGGATTTCATTCGCCATTTCATACACATTGGTGCCGAAGCTCAGGG
>JAFGEX010000190.1 GCA_016931355.1 bacterium | reverse complement strand
CTCAAGAACCGTCACGGATATTGACGGAAATGTCTATAAAACCGTTAAAATCGGAAATCAGTGGTGGATGGCGGAAAACCTGAGGGTTTCGAAATACCGGAACGGGGATGAGATCCCGGATGTCGCAGACGCCTCTGTCTGGGGGGGGCTTGACACAGGTGCACGATGCGCCTATAACAACAATCCGGACAATGTGGATTTATGCGGGTATTTGTACAACTGGCATGCAGTAAACGACAGCAGGAACATCGCGCCTGAAGGCTGGCATGTGCCGGCCGATGATGAATGGAAAACACTGGAAAAACATCTGGGGATGAGTCAATCGCAAGCGGACGCAGAGGGATTCCGGGGCAAGGATGAAGGGGGAAAGCTCAAAGAGGCGGGAACGACACATTGGTTGACTCCGAATACGGGAGCGACCAACGAAAGCGGATTTACAGGAATTCCGAACGGATCCCGCTACTACTACGACGGCACCTTCGAGCGTCAATACAGCGTCGCCCTTTTCTGGTCCTCCACGGAGAAGGATGCGGATCGCGTCTGGTCCCGTTACCTGAGTTACGAAATTTCAACCGTGCTGCGAAGCTTCGGAAATACGAAAAACGGATTTTCGGTCCGCCTGGTCAAGGACTAGGCTCTATTCCGAACCCCGACGCACCTCGAAGAAGAAGAGGGTCATATCCAAGGTGAATCGCAGTGAATGGTCCGGTCTGGGCACGGATCCGGTAGAGGCGAACTCCGAAGTATGAATTCCGGAGCCATCAAACCTCCGATCGGGGCGAAGCGATAGAGGCCGCGGGATTGGCGCATCGGGACATTTAAAAACCCGGGTGCATGATCGATCAAGAGTAAGGTCGTACCTGACGGAACAATGCTTTTTTCGAAGAGGACGTTATGAAAAAGAACAAAATCGTTTTGCGGAATAAAAAAAGCGACCTCCGGAAGCTTGTCATGCTTATGAACAAGCAGAACAGCAGATCCTTCCCGCCTTTTACGTCCCTGCTCAACACGCTCGATTACGTCCTCGCGGACGGCGAGATCGACCTTCTGCTTCGATTGGGTACGGATGTTTACTCCTATGATCAGGCTCTGGCTGCGAGCGGTATGAAAGACGAGGGATTCAATGCCATGTTCGAATCCCTCAGGCAAAAGGGATTCATCGGAACAAAATATTCCGAGACTGGCGAAGAGAGATACTCGCTTCTGCCCATTCTCGTCGGATGGTTCGAGGCCCAGACTTCGTTCCTGATCGGCAAGCCGGAAGAAAAGGAATTCGCCCGAAGATACATGGAATTCTTTCATTCGGTCAGGAACTTCAATTTTTTTCCATTCAGACATCTGCTGAACCTCAGGGCTCGAAGGGCCCCGGTCAGCCATCAGAGTGTCGGGATCGTGGAGGAGTACAAGGACGGGAAGGGGAAATCCATTGTCCATATCAATCAGACCATCCGCGTGCCGGATTCGAAGATCTATCCGACGAATACCGTCAACGATTTGATACAAGAATACGGGAGCAAGAGCATCATCGGCCAGTTCACCTGCATGTGCCGGCGGGTCATGTCGAATCTCGGCGAACCCTGCCGCCTGGCCATGCCGGATGACGGCGGCTGCCTGGGTTTCGGCGACATGGTCAGACCCTATATTCAGTACGGTCATGCGCGGCGGATCAGCAAGGAGAAGGCGTTCGAGGTCATCCAGAAGGTCAGGGACAAAGGCGCCGTCCACGCCGTATTCCATGAAAGGGATGACACGAATCTGCCTCAGGTGGCGGTCTGCAATTGCTGCTGGGACTGCTGCGGGATACTCCGGTCCTACAACACGGGGCTCTCGCCGTTGCGATACAGCAGCTTCTATTCGGCGCGAATCAAGGACAGCGCCAAATGCACGGGATGTAAAAAGTGTGAAAAGTACTGTCCCACAGCCGCCATAACCGTATCGGACAAAAAAGTCTCCATTGATGCCGCGAAGTGCATCGGCTGCGGGCAATGCGTGCATCAATGCCCCCATTCCGCTGTCGAGCTGGTTGAAAATATCCGTACTGCTTTCCTGCCGATGCTGAAGAAATCGGAAGCGAGAATCAAGATATAGCTTGTGAAGCGGAGACGGGCCGTCTTTGATTTTGACGGACCGCGGCTTCCAGGCCGCGGGCCTGGCTGCAAGGTGGGATTTACGTTTTGTCTTCGCAGGGCTGTGAAGTCCGTATCGATATGTTGCCCGTGGTCATGGAACCAAGGGCGATTGGAAATGGCTCGTTCGGGGCACAGCCCCGATAGAGGTGAGCCCAGGGGTAGGAACCCCGGGGCTATCAGACCTTTGTGATGGATTTGGCAAGAGAAGTGGATTTAAAGGAATTAACCTTGGAATAGAAAAAAGAAGGTAACCTTCTGGCAGAAGGTTACCTTCTGCGGTTTATTCATTTAAAAACAAGGACAAAAGACCCGGAAGTCAAAAAAACCAGCTTTTTAATCCAATCAAAGCCTTTTTATCCCTGTTAAAATCCCTTTCCTCGTCCTCTACCAAAAAAACCTTGCCAAAATCCATTTTTTCCCATATATTTAACAGCTTATGGCGGTACGATGAATGTTTGACGACCTGATTCAGAAGCTCGACGGCGCGATCCGGGCGATCCGCAACACGGGCAAACTCAACGAAAAGAACATCGGCGAAGCCCTGCGCGGCATACAGCGCGCCCTGCTCGAAGCCGACGTTCATTTCAAGGTCGTCAAGGAATTTATCTCCGCTGTCAGGGAAAAG
The DNA here is from genome assembly GCA_016931355.1 of bacterium. Lineage (GTDB taxonomy): Bacteria > Zhuqueibacterota > QNDG01 > QNDG01 > JABMRT01 > JAFGEX01. The sequence continues at coordinate 1,800 of JAFGEX010000190.1, read as the reverse complement.
GCTGTAGGCACGGAGGTGACGCGCAGCGTATCACCCGGCCAGCAGGTCGTCAAGGTCGTGCACGACGAACTGGTGCGTCTGCTCGGCCATGCCCATGTGCCCATTGCCTTTTCGGGGATCCCGCCGTCCGTCATCCTGATCGTCGGGCTGCAGGGATCCGGAAAAACGACATTCGCAGCAAAGCTCGGAGCTCTGCTCCGCAAATCCGGGCGCGATCCCATGCTGGTCGCTGCGGACATCTACAGGCCCGCCGCGATCAAGCAACTGGCTACGCTCGGAAAGGGGATCAATCTCCCTGTTTTCGAGAAGGGGACTCTAAAACCTGTCCTCATCTGCAAGGCCGCTGTAGAGGAGGCGAGAAAACAGGGCAAAGACACACTGATCGTGGACACGGCAGGCCGCCTCCACATCGACGATGCCATGATGGCAGAGCTGGAAGCCCTGAAATCGGCCCTTCATCCGTCCGAGATTCTCTATGTGGCGGACGGCATGACGGGCCAGGACGCGGTGAAATCCGCGCAGGCGTTTCTGGACCGCCTCGATTTCAACGGCATCGTGCTCACCAAGATGGACGGGGACAGCCGCGGAGGCGCAGCCCTTTCCATCCGGGCGGTCACGGGCAGGCCGATCAAGTTCATCAGCAACGGCGAAAAGACGGACGCCGTGGAGCCCTTTCATCCGGAGCGGATGGCCTCGCGCATCCTGGGAATGGGCGACGTGGTCACCCTGGTCGAGAAGGCCCAGGAAGCCGTTGACCACGAGCAGGCCGAGAAGCTGGCGAAGAAGCTCCGCAAGGAGAGCTTCACACTGGACGATTTCTACGACCAGCTTCAGCAGGTCAAGAAGATGGGACCCATGGATCAGGTCCTCTCCATGCTGCCCGGCGCGGGCCGCATGATGAAGCAGGTCCAGCCGGATGAAAAAGGCATGGCGCGCGTCGAGGCCATGATCCATTCCATGACGCGTGAGGAGAGGCGGAAGCCGCATCTCATCAACGGGAGCAGGAGAAAGCGGATCGCGTCCGGCAGCGGCACAACGGTTCAGGACGTCAACAGGCTTTTGAAGCAGTTTCAAATGATGCAGAAGATGATCCGGCAGATGGGCCGGATGAACACCCGGGGAATGATGAACAAGATGCCGTTTTCCTTTTAGGAGCATCCCCGGAGAAACAAGCGTGTCAAGGCAAGGCTTGAACATCAACCAACGGCAAACGGACAATCGAAGGAGGTAATCTTTGTCGGTCACCATTCGTCTGACGCGTCTGGGCAGGAAGAAAAATCCATTTTACCGCATCGTGGTCGCGGATTCCAGGTCGCCGCGCGACGGCCGGAACATCGAGACAATCGGAACCTATGATCCGCTGAAATCCCCCGGAGCGGTTCAGCTGGAAAAGGAACGGGTTCAGTACTGGCTGGATTGCGGCGCACAGCCGTCCGACACGGTTCGGTCGCTTCTCAAAGTGAAGGGGATCCTGCATGAGAGATCCCTGAAGAGGCGCAAGCTCGACGACTCCCGGGTTCAGGAAGAGATGAAGAAATGGGAGCTCATGCAGGCCGAGCGCGCCCGGACGGCGGATGAGAAGGCCAGCGCGAAGGCGGCGGCCAAAAAGGCGAAGAAGGCGGAAGCCAAGACAGAGGAAGCGAAACCGGAGGATCAGAAGGCTGCGGAGCCTGCTCCGGAAGCGCCGGCCGCGGAATCAGCAGCCTGATCCTTCAGGTAGAGAACCCTCATTCCGATCCATTCATACAATCCGGGAGGAATGCGTCGGCCCGCTTATCATCCGCCGGAAGAGCCGGCGGG
>JAFGEX010000189.1 GCA_016931355.1 bacterium | reverse complement strand
GGAGCACGCTGTGCGCGATGTTGAACCAGAGGAAACCGAGGAAGGAGTGCTTCTCGTTTTTCGCAGAGATCATCCGCTGCGCGAAGTAGGCGCCGCCGTCCGTGGTACCGGTCGTCCACCAGAGCATGAAAAAATAGAGGAGGAAGACCGTGAACGCGTAGTTGGGGGCATTCACCGAAGGCACCACGGAAAGCATGGAAGCCGCCTTCTCCGCGCCGTAGATCTGCGGCAGCTTGTCGAGAAGAGCCCCGAATCCGCCGGCCGCGTTCACGCCGATGACGGCCAGGGCAATGGTCATGACCATGGCCAGGAAGAACTGGAAAAAGCCGGTGGCCATGACGCCCCAGAGCCCGGAGGTGGCGGAATAGGCGCACGTGATCACCACGCAGATCATCACGGCCCAGAGCTTGGGCACGTTGAAGGTGAGTCCGAGAATCTTGGCCATGCCGAGATTCACCCATCCCATGATCAGCGCATTGTAGGGGACCGCGTAATAGAGGGCGCGGAAACCCCTGAGAATCTTGGAAGGCGCGCCCGAATAACGGATGTCCACGAGCTCCGTGTCCGTCAGGATGCCCGAGCGGCGCCACAGCCGCGAGAAGAAATAAACCCCGACCATGAACTGGGGGATCTGGGCCCACCAGAACCAGTTGCCCCAGATGCCCTGCTTGACAACCAGCCCGCTGATGGCGAGCGGCGTGTCCGCGGCAAACGTCGTGGCGACCATGGAGGTGCCGAGAATCCACCAGGGCGCTCCCTGGCTGGACGCGAAATAGGCGTTCACGCTTTTCTGCGCCCTCCTGGAAAAATACAGGCCGATGGCGATCGAGGCTGCGAAGAACAGGATGATGGAAATCCAGTCGATGGCCGCGAGCTGCGACTTCAGCGTGAATTCGACGGGTTCGATGTTCATAAGGGCTCCTTTGGAGTCGGATTTTATCGATCAATCTCTATCGCCGCCTGATGATTCATAAGGCCGGCTTTCCGCCGCAGAAAAAATGCAGGAGCGTAAAGCAGTCCGCCCCTGCAATATCAGGATCCTCTATCGCATCCCCGGATTATCTTCCCGGGTGAAATCTCTTGTGGATGACGTCCAGCAGAGGGGTGCGGCCGTCCTCGAAATAATCGTCCGTGATTTCCCAGATGATCAGACCCCGGGCTCCCTTGCGGATCACATAATCCGCCTTCAGCCCCACGGACCTTTCGTCGTCGTAGGAGAGAAAGAGTTTCCTGGATTCGCTGATCAGGTACGGGACCTGGGCTTTCTCATCCCAATATTTTTTGAAAAGACTCATGTTCCTGACGATTTCCGTGTACGTGATGTTGCCCGGTTCGAAGCAGATCGTGGTGTCTCCGCCCGTGTGCGTCCCGTGCAGCTCCGTGCACCCGCTGAAGCAATGCCCGTAGAACGGTACGCCCAGATTGATTTTCTCCGCAGGCACCCCGTGCTTTTCATGAAAAAGCCGGAACGCGCTGTCCACGTTGAGGGCGCTGTCTCCCCGGGCCGGCGCATAGAGGGGGGAATTGTGATTGCTGACCGGATCCCAGACGCCGAAACAATCATATGTCATGATGTTCAGGAAATCCATGATCGCGGCGATTTTCTCCACCTCGAGGAAGGCGACGTTGGAGGGCACTGCGGAGAGGGCTGCGGAGAGCGCGAGTTTTTTCCCGGCCTTACCCTCCAGGGCGTCAAGGCTGTCCCTGACGGCCAAAAGCAGCAGCGTGAAGTTTTCCCTGTCCGCGGGCGAGCCGTTGTGCGGCGCATAGCCCGGATATTCCCAATCGATGTCGATCCCGTCAAATCCATGCCGCCGGATCTGGTCCATGCAGGCCGACGCGAACACGGCCCTTTTCGCAGGATCCGCGGCAATGAAGGGGAAATGCTCCGTATCTTCCCATCCGCCGAGGGAAAGCATGACACGCACACCTGCCTCGTGGGCCTTCCGGATCAGAGACGTTTCGGGCCTTGTTTTTCCGGTCACGGGATCGGCGTATCCGCCGAGCAGGCGTAGATCCGCCTCAGGGACCTTTCCTGTCAGGGTCCCGTCCGGCAGCGGCCTGGCGAACGCGTAATTGATGATGTCGAGCTTTTCATAGGGGATGGTTTCGGGATTCACAAGCCTGTGCGCCTTGAAGTCCCATGATGGATAATAACCGATCACCTCTTTTTCGCCTGCGCGCAGCAGCACCGCGGAGGCGAACACCATCAAAAAGAGAATCTGTTTCATCAGGAATCCTTGAATAAATGTTCCAGGACAAGGGCGGCGCCGCCCACGGTGATGCCGTTTTCCCCGAGATTGCTCGTCCGCATTTCCAGCGTTTCCAGAGGGGACTGCAGCAGCCCCTGGCTCAGCGATTTCTGAATTTCCTCGGACAGCAGGGGGAGCCTGTTGAACAGCAGGCCGACGAGCAGGAAAACCTGGGGGTTGAATGTGTAGATGAGGTTCATGACGATGTTGCCGATGAACTGGCCCTCCAGCCTGAGGATGTAAAGCGCCAGAGGGTCTCTGGCCAGGGCGGATGCGATCAGATCATCGATCGACGATTCCTTTTTCAGGTCCGTCTTCCAGCCCTGATCGATCCCCCTCCGGATGGTGTTCTGCAGATTGGTGAAGGACAGGATATCCCCCCAGCGGCGCGAGGACCCGTCCATAAGTATCGTTTTCTTGAAGGGCAGGTCCACGAAGAATTCGCTGTACCCGATTTCGCCGGCGCTGGACGTGGTCCCGCGTATCAAACGGCCGTTGTGCACAAGTCCTACGCCGATGCCGTCCTCGAGCCAGAGGCAGATCATGTTGTCAACATGGTATCCGGTCCCGAACTGGTATTCGCCCAGGGTGAGGGTCTTCACGTCGTTCTCGATGAAAACGGTCGTTTCCATCTGGTCTTCGAGGGTTTTCCTGAGCTTGAAACCCTGCCATCCTTCCGGGAAGGGATTTTCGTTGAGATGCCCTTCCTCGTAATTGACGATTCCCGGGAGGGCGACCCCGATGCCGAATATCTTGTTCGGATCCAGATTGTTATCCTTCAGCAGGGCCCGGATGGTTTTCACAAGCAGTTCGAGCACCTCCGGCGGAGAGGAATGGGAGGGGTAATTCATCGTCTT
>JAFGEX010000188.1 GCA_016931355.1 bacterium | reverse complement strand
GGTTTTTAGCGCCATACCGCCTTTTTAAAAGACTGCGTAATGCCGGCAAATAACAGAAAAACCAATTTTCTGGCGAGGGAGGATGTTCCGGAGCGGATTGATTTTGAAAAATCCAGGATTCAGGCCTGAATACAGAAGCCTCTCCGGTTTGGTCGTTGATCAATTCGATGTTTTCGCTTGAGGATTTCACGGCTCCGGCAAATTAAATACAAAACCGCAGGATTCAAAGCGGATTATCACCGGTTGTGATTTTAATTGATTTTTTAACGAAACTGTCATATATTTTACACGGCCGTCATTTTGAACGGATTTCGCGCATATCCTTTTTCAAATTGAATTTACTTTGAAATCATATAATTCGGAAATAACATTTATGTGTGATCATAAGACATAAATAAACAAATAATTAAGAATTTGATTCATTGTGCTGATTTCACGATAGATTAGTCTTGGCAGTATTTTTGCATGGATGACATCGGCATTAATTTTTATCCTGTTTGTTAATAGGTTAGCCTGGGGGAGGACAAGGAAATGAAAAACAGATATTTAGTTCCGTTTCTGATGATCCTGCTGTCAGTTTCCGTATTCTCGCAGGGTTTTCAGATCACAAAACCGGATGCGGTCGGAGGAAACCTCGTTACAACCAACCAGGACAGAGCCAGCTATCCGGCAGGCTTTGCCCCGGGTGAAATCGGCGTGGGCCCCGGAGTGGATTTCTTCATCCACTATAAGCTGAGTCCCAAGGTCTTTCTGACGACCGGTTTGGGGATCAGCACGGTGATGGACCGCATGCTGCGCTACGAAAATTTCAAGACCACGTTGCTTCCGAGCGTTGAGGCGAAGATCGGTATCAACCCCGCGCCTCAGAATACGGTGTCACCGCTTCTCTTCACCGGGCTCTCCCTGTTCGGATTTCAGACCACGGCCAAAACACCGCTCGGGACCTTCACGTCCGACCGCTATTACGACGGAGCCGTACTGGTCGGCGGCGGTCTGCAGATGGCCATCAATGAACAGGTGTCTCTCCAGGCGACCGGCGACTACCGGTATGCCTTCACTTCCGAGGGCGATCCCAAGCCGCAGTTTTGGACAGCCAAGGCCGGATTGTCTTATCATCTGAATCCTCAAAAAGGCCAGTACCGGGATGAGATGGAATATCCGCTGGATGAGAAGGAGATCGCTTCGCTGGATGACCTGTTCCTCGAAGAACAGGGGAGCGGCGGATCGGAATACACCTCTTCAGACGAAGCGGACCTGGCGGCTTTGTTCGCTCCGATGGAGGAAAGCGCAGCCGGCGGATTGGAAGCCTCGGGCAGCGAACTGGACTATCCGGGCACGGAAGAAGGCCGTTTCAATGAAAGCGTTGATAATTTGAGAAATACCATGAGCGCCAGATCCGACCGCATTGGTGATCTTGAAGCGAGAGTGGAGGCCAATGAAAAGGCGCTCGCCCAGATGGCGGGCCGGGTGGCCGGGAGTTATACGGGCGAAAGCCTGAGCGACGACGTCTTTAAGCGTGAATATCAGGCTGCCCTGGATCTGTTCTACAATAAGCAGTACAGCCAGGCCATCGAATCCTTCCAGGCCCTGCGGGCCTCCAATCCCAATCATGGGCTTGCGAGCAACTGTCAGTACTGGATCGGCGAAAGCTACAATGCACTCAAGAATTACAGGGCGGCTCTGGAAGCCTTCGACGCAGTGCTGGCCTATCATCAGTCCTACAAATTTGACGACGCCCTGATCATGGGCGGGCTCGTCAACCTGAAACTGGGGGATGTGAACGCCGCCAGGGACAGTTTTCAGGAACTGGTCAGCCGTTATCCGAACAGCGAATACGCTTCGAAGGCCATGAGATATCTGGGCAGGTTGTAACCGCGAACGCAGTCAGAGGCCAGGAACACATCAGCCGCCGGACCGGATCCGGCGGCTTTTTTATTGCCGTGGCGGGAAGGAAATCACGCGTTGTCTGTTTCAGCCTCGGCCTGTTGTCTTTTTTTTACGGCAATAACGGAAATCCAGATGCTGATTTCATAGAGCACGGTCAAAGGGACGGCCATAAGGCTCTGACTGACCGGGTCCGGAGGCGTGACGATGGCCGCAAATACGAAGATCACGACGATTGCATAACGTCTGTATTTTTTCATGAATTCCGGTTTCAGAATGCCGACGCGGGAGAGAAAATAGGACAAGACGGGAAGTTCGAAAATCAGGCCGGAAACGAGGATCATCCGGAGCAGGAATCCGATGTATTCGCTGATGTTGATCTGCGGTCTGATGGTTTCCGTGCTCATGCTGTAGAGAAAGGGCAGGATGGTCGGGATGATGATGAAGTAGCAGAAGGCGGAACCGATCAGGAAGCAGAGGGTGGTGATCATGATCGCGGGCATCACCATTTTGCGTTCCTTGGGCGTCAAACCGGGTGAAATAAACTTCCAGAGCTGATAGAAGATGACCGGCAACGCTGCAATCAATCCGGCCACGAGCCCGATCTCCATGCGGACCATCATGATGCCGGCCGGCTTCAGGTAGATCAGTTGGGCGGGTTCCTTGAGGCGGTTGTTGGGCAGCGTCAGGATGTCCAGGAAAAAACCCGATAGCGGCATGAAGGCGATCATGAAGGCCATGGTGACCCCGAGGCTGATCAGGATGCGCCGCCTCAATTCTTCCAGATGATCCAGAAACGGCATTTCCTTCGGATCGATTTTTTTATTTTTTTCAGGCATTCGGACGCTGCGGATACCGGTTCATGGGATGGAAAGGCCTGAAAAGCCCAGGAAGGCCAGGGCCATGAGGCCTGCCAGGATAAAGGCGATGGGCGTGCCGCGCATGGCTTTCGGAAGGTTCGCCAGTTCGAGTTTTTCCCGGATACCGGACATCAGGATGAGCGCCAGGGTAAACCCGATTCCGGACATCAGTCCGTTGACCACGCTTTCGATGAAATTGTAGTCGCTGTCGATGTTGAGGATTGAGACACCGAGAACGGCGCAATTGGTCGTGATGAGGGGCAGATAAATGCCGAGAGCCCTGTACAGGCCGGGGCTTGTTTTTTGAATGACCATTTCCACGAATTGTACGAGCGCTGCAATGACCAGGATGAAAACAAGGGTCCGGAGGTAGATCAGGTTGGGCGGATTCTGGATATGGCCTTTGAGGATCAGGTAGATCAGGTTTTGTTCGGAAGGCAGCATCAGGTAACGGTAAATCACCCAGGTGACTGCGGAAGCCACGCCCATGACGAATATGACGGCCAGACCCATCCCCAGGGCAGAATCGAGCTGTTTGGAAACACCGATGAAAGGACAGAGGCCCAGGATCCTGGAGAGAACGAAGTTCGAGATGAATACCGCGCTGATCGAAATGATGAGCAAAGATTGAATTTCCATTTGACTGCCTCACTGGACCGAGGGTTTCGTTTGCCTTTTCCTGCGCCGATCCCATCCGTTCAGGGAGGCGATGATGAAAGCGATCGTGAAGAAGGCTCCGGAAGGTAAAATCATGAGCAGCGCCGGTTCAAAACCGGATCCGAACAGGGGTATCCCAAGCCAGGTACCATTGCCGAGAATTTCCCGGAAGGTGGCGATGAGGCAAAGGGCGGCCGTGAAACCGGAACCCATGGCAATCCCGTCCATCAGGGAGAAAAACAGGTTGTTCTTGGATGCGAATGCCTCGGCCCTTCCCAGAATGATGCAGTTGACCACGATCAGGGGGATGAAAAGGCCCAGGGACTTGTGCAGGTCCGGAAAATAGGCCGCCATGATCAGGTCCACGAGGGTGACGAACGTGGCAATGATGCTGATGAAGATCGGGATGCGTATTTTATCCGGCACCACGGAGCGGATCAGCGAGATGAGGAGATTGGAGCAGGTCAGGACGAATATGACGGCGATGCCCATGCCGACGGCATTCTGAACCGATGTGGAGGTGGCGAGTACGGGACAAAGGCCCAGCATCAGGCGAAACACGGGATTTTCGGTCCACAATCCCCTCGTGAGGACTTCCTGGATTTTCATGAACGGCTCCTGCTTTGGACTGAAGCCCTTTTGTTTGTTTCGGCGTTCCAGACGGGGAGTAGGCCCTGTACCTGCCTGCGAATGCCGTTTGTGATGGCGCGGGAGGTGATGGTGGCTCCTGTGATGGATTGGATGATCCCGTTATCCTTGTCCACTGCGATATCCGCCACGCGCTTCCCCCTGAATTGG
>JAFGEX010000187.1 GCA_016931355.1 bacterium | reverse complement strand
CGTATCGCAGATCAGCCAGGGCCCGGTTTGCCGCATTCCCCAGTTTCGAATCCCTATCCACCGACGCAATGCCAATGGATACTGCGCCAGCCATGATTGTGACGAGGCTTATCACGATAACCAATTCCAGCAGCGTGAAGCCGGCCGAATGTCTTTTGTGTATGCGATGATTTATCATGTTATTCATTACGTATGTTTAAAATTTTAAAATCCGGGGAGGAGTAATCCCCCTCCCCGGATGTGCTCGTATGAAGCGAGCGGATTACCTCTGATGCGTCCCTTCCGTGCAGGTCGCGGTGCCGGCGCCAGCGACAGTTGCGGGATCGCCGCCAGTGTAACTGAGGGTGCCACTGCCCGGGCATGACGGTTCTTCCTTCAGCAGGCCCGCTGTGACCATTGCTGCCATACTGGCCGGATATACGTTCCCGCCGCCGGTGATCGCGGAATTCGCGTATCCGATGGAGGCCGCCGATTCAACTGCGATCTGGCTCTGTTTGCAAGCAGCTGCCTGTGCGGATTCGGACAGGGAGATGAATTTCGGAACGGCCACAGCCGCCAGGATACCGATGATCACGATGACGATGATGAGTTCGATCAGGGTGAAACCCTTCTGATTCTTGGAAAACATGGTATGCCTCCTTGGGCGTTAAAATTTCTTTCAATCAAACAAAGATTGTCTTTTCAGACAACGTACAACAGCTCACCGGGCGCTCATCCCTCCTTTCATCCTTGGTGCAGGGTTATTTCTATTTTTTCTTGTTTTTTCACTGATTGATGGCTCCGATCATGTTCCACATGGGCAGGAAGATGCCGAGCGCCATGACCACCACCGCACCGCCGATGACCACGGTCAGGATGGGTTCGATCATGGAAGTCAGCCCTTTGATCGCGTAATCCACTTCCACATCGTAGTGGTCCGCCACGCTCGACAGCATGTTGTCCAGGGAGCCGGACTGTTCTCCGATGGATATCATGCGGATGACCATGGGCGGGAACAGATTGTATTTTTTCATGGAACCGGATATGCCTTCCCCCTTCTCCACGCCCAACGCAACCGCCTTGATCTGCTTTTCGATGACCACATTTCCCACGGCCGCTGCGACCGTGCTCAACGTCTGAATGATGGGCATGCCGCTGCGGTTCAGGGTTTCGAACATGCGCGTGAAGCGCGCCATGGCGCTTTTCAGAGCCAGGTTTCCGATCAACGGGATCTTGATGATTTGTCCGTCCCACCAGAAGCGGCCTTTCGGGGTGGAGATGTACCATTTGAAGCCGATGACGCCGGCGACCAGAATAACGACGATGTAGAGAATGTTGTTCTGAAAAAATTTGCTCGTCCCCAGAAGGATACGGGTGAAAATGGGCAATTGCATTTTCAACCCTTCGAACATCTTTGCGAAATTCGGAACGACCTTGGTCATGATGATGATCATGGCGATGATCATGGCGATGATCACGAAGGTCGGATACTGCATGGCGGATTTGACCCTTTTCTTGGTCTCCTCATCGTGCTTGAGCAGGGCGCCCATTCGCTCCAGCACCGTGTCCAGCGATCCGCTCATCTCGCCTGCCTTGACCGAATTGACGTAGAGCTTCGAAAAGACCTTCGGATGCTGGTCCAGCGCCTGTGAAAAGCTCTTTCCGGACATCACATCCACATACACCTTGTTCAGCACCTCGCCCATGAGCTTGCTGCTCTGGTCGCGCAGGGCTTCCAGGGTTGTGACCAGGGGGACGCCGGCCCGGATCAGGGTGACGAGCTGCCTGGTGATGAGGACGATTTCATCCGTCTTGATTTTCTTGGCGAACGGCCCGCTTTTCGAAGATCCGGCCGCAGCCTTTGCATCCTTGTCCGCCTTGATGGAGATGGGCCTGTAGCCTTTCTTATAAATTTCGCGGGTCACGGCCTGTTCATTCGGGGCTTCGAAAACATCCGTGATGACCTGCCCGTTCGGGGTGACCGCCTTGTACTTGAATGCCGCCATCTCTCTTCCTCTGATCCTTTATCCGATATTGGTCACGCGCATAACCTCGTCCAGCGTGGTGACGCCCTTGAAAATCTTGATCCAGCCGTCCATGAGCATGGTTCGCATGCCTTCCTTGACCGCCTGGTTCCGGATATCGTCCGTCGATCCGCCCTTGAGTATCATGTCCCGTATCGTCTCTGTCACCGGGAGTACTTCCAGGATGGATTGCCTGCCCCTGTACCCCTTGCCGTTGCATTTCTTGCAGCCCTTGCCGTGGTAGAACTTGATTTCCTTCAGATCGTTTTCGGTGAATCCGAAATAATCGAGAACAGTCTCCGGCACAGGGAAATTGGGTTTGTACTCTTCCTTGCAATCGGGGCATATCCTGCGCACGAGGCGCTGGGCCTGTACGCCCAGAACCGCTGTCGAGATGAGGAAAGGTTCTATGCCCATTTCAGCCAGACGGGTGACTGCGCCGGCCGAATCATTCGTATGCAGCGTGGACAGGACCAGATGCCCGGTCAGGGCGGCCTGTATGGCGATGTTCCCGGTCTCGGAATCGCGGATCTCTCCGACCATTACGATGTCCGGGTCCTGGCGGAGAATGGACCGGAGGCCTTTCGCGAATGTCATACCCGCCTTGTGGTTGACCTGGGACTGCCGGATCAGCGGCAGCCTGTATTCAATCGGGTCTTCAAGCGTGATGATGTTTTTCTCGACGGAATTGAGCTCATTGAGGACCGCGTACAGGGTCGTGGTCTTTCCGCTTCCGGTCGGACCGGTCACCAGGATGATGCCGTACGCGTTGCTCATCAGCTTCCGGGTCATTTTCAGCGTGTCATCCTCGAAACCGAGGTTCTCCAGCTTCAAGAGCGCTGCATTCTTGTCCAGAATTCGCATGACCACGTTTTCGCCGTGCGCGGAGGGCAAGGTCGATACGCGGATGTCCACAACCTTGGACTTGGTCTTGATCCGCATCTGGCCGTCCTGGGGGATGCGGTTTTCCGCAATGTCCATGCTGCTTAAAATCTTGATGCGCGAGATCAGCGCCTGCTGCAGGTTCTTCGGCAGATTCAGGCTGTCCCTCAGCACGCCGTCTATGCGGTAGCGGACGCGAACCATGGTTTCTTCGGGGTTGATGTGCACATCCGAGGCGCCGTCCATGATGCCCTGCATCAGAACCATGTTGGCCATCTTAACGACCGGAGCCTCTTCGGCCAGCCTCTCCAGATCCGCAGTGGTCTGCTGGACACCGCCGCCGGCTATATCCTTCTCTTCTTCAGCCTCGATGACCTCGAGGATGTCCTGGATCTCCTCGTTGGAGATCTTTTCCATGACATTCTCGATCTGGACTTCCTCTTCCTTTCCGTAGTACCGGTCTATGGCGTACTGCAGGGCCTCGGCTGAGGACAGGGCAGGCGAGATTTCGAGTTGGGTGAGCTGGGCCACCTTGTCGATGGCGTTCATGTCCTTGGGGTCCGTCATGGCCACGAGCAGGGTCCCGTCGATGCGGAACAGCGGGAAGAACTTGAACTTCTTCGCCGTGGCTGCAGGCACCAATTCCAGGACTTCCGGATCGATTTCGTAGTTTTTCAGGTCGATATACGGCACATGCCACAGTGCCGCCTTGGTTTCGAGAAGATCCTCCTCCTTGATCAGGTCCCCGTCCAGGAGGATTTTCTCGAGTGTCTTGCCCGGTTCCTTCTGAAGCTGGGCCAGGGCAGCCTTGGCCTGCTGAAGGGTGAGCACTTCGCGTTCGACCAGGGTTCTGGCCAGTACGCGGTTGTCATCCATTTCAGCAGACGGTCTGGTGGTGGTTTTCACTGGGCTACGCATCGAGATACCTCTTCACAACACTGAGCACCTGCGGCGGGCGGAACGGCTTGAAAAGATACTCGTCAGCGCCCACCTGTTCTCCGATTTTTCTCTCCCCTTCCGTTGCCCGCGATGTGAGCACAATAATCGGGATATCCCTGAACCGTTTGTCGAACTTGAGAAGCCGGGCGGTCTTGAATCCGTCCAGCAGAGGCATCATGATGTCGAGGATGATCAGATTGGGCTTTCGCACCTTGACCTCTTCCAGCGCCTGCAGCCCGTGATTGGCGACCTTGACCCCGTAACCCTCTTTCTCGAGGTTGTTTCTGAGCATGCGGATGATCAACGGATCGTCGTCCACGATCAAAACCTGCTTGGCAGGCCTGTCCATCCTTTTGATCTCAGAGCGTGGTTGAACCATTGTGTCGTTCTCAATACTCATTTTTTATATCCGATGCTCATTTTTTCCGCAACCAGGAAATTTTTTCAGGGTGCTAAAAGATTCAGGTATCCTTTTACGATTGATTCGCCCCAAATCATGTATACACCTGTACCTATGGCAATAAACGGGCCAAAATGGATATGGTCTTTTAATTTCAATTTTTTCAATGCCATAGAAATGAGGATCAAAGGCATGGCTGCCAGAGAACCGAAAAAAACGGAAAGAAGGGCCCCTTTTAAACCCAAATAGACTCCTAAAACCACGAGCAACTTGACATCCCCCATTCCCATACTCTCTTTTTTCATCAAAATACGTCCAATAAAACCAATCAGATATAAAATTCCGCCCGCTCCGAGAGAACCGATCAGCACGGATTTCCAATTTGAAATACCCAGACTGAAAACGAGGATGAGACCGATGATAAAGGCAGGAAATGTAAGGACATCCGGTATGAAACCCGTGTCCCAGTCTATGAATCCGATCGGGATGAGGAAAAGCGCCAGCACTGAATAGGCAAGTGTTATCGGACTGAAACCATAAGTCAGAAAAATCAGGACCAGAGCCAGCCCTGTCAGAAATTCAACAAGAGGATAGCGCCACGAAATCCTGGCCTTGCACGAGCTGCATCTCCCTCTTAGAAAAAGAAAACTGACAATGGGGATATTTTCATAGAAACGAATGGGCTTGTTGCAGGAAGGGCAATGGGATCCCGGCCTGACCAAAGACTCGCGCCTGGGAAGACGCCAGATGACGACGTTCAGAAAACTTCCGAATATGACCCCCAAGACAGCGATAAAGACCGTAAATAATCCCATGTTTATCCTGTTCTGCTCATCACAGGAAGATCTCAGATGTCAGATTTCAGATTAACGATCTCAGATTCGTCTTGAATTTTTTTCAGATCTGAGATCTGCAATCTGCAATCGTTGATATGAGATCCATTAGCCCTCCCCTTTTCACGAACCCCGATCCCCTATCCCCGAATCCGTTTTATGATTGTCATCACCTCCGGGAGGTCCCCTGTTCGCTGAACTGTCAAATCCTTTCATGGAGAGGACCTCCCGGAGGTGAATGCCTGGACTACCTCATGAGCAGCATCCTTTTCGTCATGGCGAATTGATGCTGTTGAATCCTGTAAATATATACGCCGCTGGCTACGGGATTGCCCCTCTGATCCTTTCCATCCCAGACCGCCGTGCCCTCCAGGCCGTCCTTTCCGATCACGCGGTCCAGCAGCACCCGCACGCTCTGGCCCAGAACATTGTATATGGTCAGGGTCACGTGCCCGGGCTTGTGTACCGTGTAATGGATGCGCGTCTCGGGATTGAACGGATTGGGATAATTCTGCGCCAGCGTGAAGAATCCGGGCATGTGGGCCAGAGTTTTTCCGCTGTTTCCGCGGCTGAGCTGCTTGATCAGAACCAGGTACATGTTGTCGTCCGTGGTTCCGGAATTGCCGCCCAGGGTCACATCGCCCGGTTCCAAATCCTTGGTGAACAGGTTGAATTTGCTGCCCCTGGAATCCACGATCTGGCCTTCAAAGGATTCCCATCCCTTGAGCCATGCCGGCAGGTCTGCTGTTTTGATGCGGGCGTCGTAGCCGATGAACAGCCGGGCGGATTCATTGAGGCGGAATTGCAGGAATGCGGCGTCCTTGCTGGTCTTGTCGTCATTGGCCGTCTGCACCCAGAGCAGGCCTTCCAGGGTGTCGGGCACGGCGGCCAGCACATAATCGCGGTCGATGTAATACTTGTCGCCCTCGTTCAGGTAGGCCACGGCATAGGAAGCCTTGTTCAGATTGGCCAGCACGGAACTGCTGGAAAGCCTCGGCGCAGCGAAAATGAAATACATGTTGTCGTCCATCGTGCCCTTGTTCCCGCCTAGAACGATGCGGCCGTTCTTGACCGCCTTTGAAAGCACCTTGTAAACGCTGGCGCGGGAATCCACGATCTGCTCCCCGGTCTCTTTCCAGTCCGAAAGCCAGGAAGGCTGTTCGGCGATGCGGTTGTCGTACGCCACATACACGAGGCCGTCACCCTGCACATCGAAGGACAGGAACGCCGCTTCCTGTGACTGCTTGTCGTTGTTGGCCGTCTGGATCAGAGCGGATCCGGAATAGGCCTCCGGCACCTGCGCCAGGGTATAATTTCTGTCCGTGTAGAAAACCTTGCCCGCGGCCAGACCCGCAAAGTTATAGCTGCTGCGGCTGAGGTTGCTCAGCGCGAGCCCGTTCAGCGGGATGTAACGCGTGGCAGCGCCGCTGGACAGAATATTGGGCGTTGCAGCCAGATCCCTGATCTGGCTAACCTGTATCTGATAGGAGGCGCCGAACCGGTGCGGCGAGGTGGTCAGATGAACCCGGACCAGGTTGGAATCCAGCTTCGCGGATAAGACCGTGATGCTGTCTTTGATGACGTAATTCGAAACCTTCTCCGCAGTCGCCTTGTCGAGCGGTTCGGTGAAAACTACATCCACGGCAGTCGGGGAAACCATTTCGATGCGCGCCACGGCCGGAGGCGTCCGGTCCGCGGATCCGCTGGACGTCTCCAGTGTGTATCTTCTCCAGGTCGGATCGATCTCGTTCGGCAGGGGCGCTAAGTCCTTGACGGCCTGCACGTGAATATCGTACGGCGTGCCCGGGAAATGCATGGAGGTTTCCAGGTACACCTTTTTCATCGTGACCGTGTCCAGGGAGGCATTGTAGATTTCCACATTGTACTGGATCCGGTAGTTGTCCAGGTTTTCCGAGGAGTTCTTATCCAGGCCTTCGCTGAACAACAGGACGAGGAGCTGAGGCGTCTGCAGCTTGGCGGAAACAAGCGTCGGTTTCTCCTGATCCGGAGGCGTGTACATGTAGTTTCGCGAAATGGAGGCCGTTGTGTTGGGGATCGGCGCCCGGTCCCTGAGGCCTGTGATGCGGATCGTGTACTGCAGGCCCGCATTGTGCGTGCTGGTCTCCAGGGTCACTGTTTTCAGGTCAGCCAGAAGGGAGGCG
>JAFGEX010000186.1 GCA_016931355.1 bacterium | reverse complement strand
CAAGCCCACCATCACCTCTGCTTCAACAGCCTCTGCAACAGAACATCAGGCTTTCTCATACACTGCCACTGCGACTGACCCTGAAGGAAACGCCCTGACCTTCACCTTCTCGGACAAGCCTGCATGGCTCACCGCTTCAGGTGCCGTCATTTCCGGCACGCCCCCTGAAGGCGCAACCAACACTTCCTTCAAGGTCACTGTTTCAGACGGGTCCCTGACTGACTCGAAGACAGTCACGCTCACGGTCACCCCTGTCAATGATCCGCCTGTCATCACTTCCCCTCTGTCCGTTGCAGCCACAGAGCATCAGCCCTTCTCCTACACCGCAACCGCAACGGATCCCGAAGGCGCAGTCCTGACCTTCACATTTGAAAAACACCCGGCCTGGCTCGCACATGCGTCCAATCCGATCAGCGGGATCCCGGTTGAAGGCACAAAGGACACTTCCTTCGTCATACTGGTCTCAGACGGGACGCATCAGATCAGGAAGACCGTGACAGTCACGGTCGCGCCGGTCAATGATCCGCCCGTCATCCTCTCCCCGGATTCGGCGAAAGCCTTTGAGGACAAACCTTTCAGCTATAAGGCCTCAGCGCAAGATCCGGAAAATGATGTGGTCTTTTTTAAATTTGAAAACATGCCGTCCTGGATGACAGTCAAGGATGCGCTGATCTCCGGAACGCCGGGAAATGCGGCAAGAGACACTTCCTTCATTGTCATTGCATCGGACAGCGCTCTGACCGATACGCTCAAGGTCACGGTCACAGTTGAGCAGACCAATGACCCGCCCCGCATCACATCGAAAAGCTCCGTGAGCGCAGCGGAAAAATCGCCCTTCATCTATACCTGCACGATCAACGACGAGGACGGACCTCCTGCTGTTGTGACATTCAAAAACTACCCTTCCTGGCTGACCGCCGCAGGCTCCTCCCTGTCCGGCACTCCGCCGAAGGGCACCAAGACCACGCAGTTCATGGTCATTGCCTGCGACAGGCATCCGGAGAATCCCCTTTCGGACACGCTTTATGTGATGCTCACAGTCGTATCGACCAATCAACCGCCGGTCTTCGACAAAGATTTCCCGGCGCCTGTGCTAACGGACATCGACTCCCTGGTCTGGAGCATTCAACTGGATCCCTATGTGTCCGATCCGGACGACCCGGACAGCCTTCTCAAATGGACCGCTACGGTGCTGGACAACCGCGACATCCGGATTCATATCGACGACCGGACACGCACGGCCCAGATCGGCATCTACGAAAACGAAGGCCGGGTGCGCATCGCGCTCACGGTTCGCGATCCCTACGGCGCATCCGTATCGGACACGTTGAGCATTGATCTGGTGGACACGGGCGTATCCACCCGGCTGTCCCTGGCCGTGCCTGAAACCTACGCACTGGAAAATAATTATCCGAATCCGTTCAACCCCTTGACGAGGATCCGGTACGGACTCCCGAAGCCCACCTTTGTGGACATCCGGATCTACGACATGATGGGTCGCGAGGCTGCAGTGCTCGTTCAGGAGAAACTGCAGCCCGGCATGTACGAAGCGGTCTGGGACGCTGCCGGTTATCCATCGGGCGTGTACATCTGCCGGATCGTTGCAGGAGAATTCAGGAAAACCAGACGTCTGACGCTCATGAAATAAAATATCTCTTTATCTCCCCTCCCATAAAAAAATCCCGCCTGTCAAAAGGCGGGATTTTTTTATGGCGCCGGATAGCCGCGATGCAAAGGACCGGAACGGAGGAGCAGTTTATGTGACCGGCAAGCCGAAACGGAAAGCGGACTCCTCTTTCTTAACATCCCTACACCGGGTGCCGCATTTGATTTTCCCTTGACTTTTCGGAAAAGGATCAGAATATTCCACGTGAAACAGCAGAAAGGAGGTCAAATGGACCGCCGTTCATTCATTGAAAACAGTCTGACTGGAGGTGCCGCCTTGACGATGATGAACCTTTCAGGATGCAGCCGGAGTCAAACGAGTCCGGAGCAGATCGGAAAACGCCTGCTCGGAAACACAGGCGAATCCGTCACCCTGATCGGATTCGGCGGCGTGATCGTGATGAACGAGGAACAGGGCACGGCGGAAAGCCGCGTGGCTGAGGCATTTGACCGGGGCGTCCGTTATTTCGACGTGGCCCCGACTTACGGGAACGCGCAGGAAAGACTGGGGCCTGCGCTCGAGCCTTACAGGAAGAAGTGCTTCCTGGCCTGCAAGACGACTCAGCGGTCCGCGGAAGGAGCGGAAAAGGAATTGCATGAATCCCTGAACCTGCTGCGCACCGATCATTTCGACCTTTACCAGCTGCACGCATTGACAACCCGGGAAGACGTGGAAACAGCGTTCGGGCCGAAGGGCGCCATGGAAGTTTTCCTAAAGGCACGGAAGGAAGGCAAGACGCGATTCCTCGGGTTTTCCGCCCATTCGGAGGAAGCGGCCCTGCTCGCCATGGCGCATTATCACTTCGACACGATCCTGTTCCCGGTCAATTTCGTTTGCTGGCATCAGGGAAATTTCGGACCGGCCGTGCTTGAAAAGGCGAAGGAAAAGGGTATGGGTATCCTGGCCCTGAAGGCCATGGCACGGGGCCCCGTCCCTGAAGGCGCGGAAAAACCGTATGAAAAATGCTGGTACAGACCCATCGAAGAGGATCCCCTGCTCGAAACTGCGCTGCGATTCGCATGGACGCGGGGCGCGTGTGCGGCCATCCCGCCCGGAGAGTACCCGTTTTTCCTGAAGGCCGTGGAGATGGCAGGCCGGTACAAGCCGCTGACCGCAGGCGAGGAAGAGTATCTGAAGAAAACTGCGGAAGGCATGGAACCGTTGTTCAAATCGGCATGAACCGCGCGATTGCGGGACCGGCTCGCCGGCCCGGCCTGTGAACCATCTTTTTTTATAGGAATTGACTGTTTTATTTATTAACTTATCATATTAACATCTCCCCGATACCCCGCCGACATGACCGCGGGGCCTGAAGTTGACCGCGGAATTCCCCCCCAGACCGATTCCCGTTCATACGAATCCGGGTGATGAAATGCACCTCATTCCCGGCCGGGCGAACAAAAAGCCGGCGGAGGAAACCTGCAGTTCCATGTCGTTCTGCAGCGAAAAACTGAAAAAGGAAAAACAATGGGCTTTAAAAAATTCAATCTGGACGCCAGGCTTCTGGCTGCGACGGTGCGGGCAGGATATTCCATGCCCACGCCGGTGCAGGCAGTCGCCATCCCCGCGGCCCTGGCCGGGCATGACATCATCGGGACCGCGCAGACAGGCACCGGCAAGACTGCCGCTTTCGTCCTGCCGATCCTGCAGAAATTGCTCGCCGGCCGGCACGGAAAAACCCGTGCCTTAATTCTCACCCCCACGCGGGAGCTCGCTGAACAGATACATGACGCCTTCCGGGCATTCGGATCCGGAATTCGCATCCGAAGCGCAACGGTTTACGGAGGGGTGTCGCCTGCGCCTCAGATCCATGCGCTGAAAAACGGTTTTGAAATTCTGGTTGCCTGCCCCGGACGCCTTCTGGATCACATCGGCCAGGGCCTGGTGGATTTCAAATCCGTGGAAGTGTTGGTGCTCGATGAGGCAGATCGCATGTTCGACATGGGATTCCTGCCCTCGGTGCGGAAGATATTGGCCCGTGTCCCGTCCAAACGCCAGACCCTGCTCTTCTCAGCCACCTTTCCGAAGGAAATCGAGGAACTGGCATCCGAGGCGCTCAGGCATCCCAAACGGATCGCCATCGGATTGAGCAGGCCGGCGCATACGGTTGCGCACGCGCTTTATCCGGTGCCCCAGCACCTGAAAACCCGGCTTCTGGTGGATCTGCTGCGCGTGACCGGCGCAGGCTCCGTCTTGATCTTCACCCGCACCAAGCATCGGGCGGAAAAACTGGCGCGCCAGATCAAACACGAAGGTTACGAAACAACGAGCCTGCACAGCAACCGTTCGCAGGGACAGAGGCAGTCTGCCTTGAATGGATTCAAGGATGGAACCTATCAGATCATGGTGGCAACGGACATTGCGGCGCGCGGGCTGGACGTGGAAAACATCTCCCATGTGATCAACTTCGACATGCCCGATACCCCGGATGCCTACATCCATCGCATCGGGCGCACCGGCAGGGCGGAACGAAACGGCGACGCCTTCACATTCGTCACGCCCGAGGACGAGGCCATGGTTAAAACACTGGAAAAAATCATGAACCAGTCTCTGGAGCGAAGGACATTGGACGGTTTCCAGTATTCATCACCCGCCCCGGCCAGGCAGGCGGAACGCGGCAGATTTCAGAGGCCTTTTCTCCGGAGCACTTCGGAGCGCAAGCCTTTGTCCCGGATGATGGAAAAAACTCCGGCGTACGGCAGGTGATGCGAGCAGCCGTTCCGTTCAAGGAGCAAGAGAGCTGACCTGAATTGGGCGGTGCCGCGGATGAAGATCCGGCGGGCAGGAGTGCCATCCGCCGGTTCTCCCCGGAAGGAGCGTAAGTCCGGACCTGCCGCCGGTCGAAAATGCCTTCGCTGAATTTCATCCGGAGCGCCGGTTCAGATCCGGAATGACACAGCCTCCGTGTCCTGTGCGGAATCGCAGCAGGCGGTCCTGGACAGGAATCATGGCCTTCGCCGGACGGCCATTCATACGGATCAGCCGAAGTTTTTTGAGCGGGAAATGAAGACGGTGGAGAGATACAACACGCGGAGTGCGGACGAAGAGAAGTATTTGAGGAAAAAAGCGGAGGGGATGAAACCGCCGTTCAGAGCGGTTTGATCGTGAAAAAGCCGTTTGACAATGACCGTGAGCGCATCCCCCGCAGCCTGCAACGGAAAATGCATAGAAGTATCAATTCCCTTTCCTGATACAGATCGCAGATCCCTTTGGAAGCCCGCCACCGGAGAGTTTTGATCTGGCAGCGAGCGCATTCCCCGTTGCTTGCTATGGAGTAAGCGAGCGAATCTAAAAGTCTTCTTCCTTACGGATCGAAAATTCCCCAGCAGCGCGCTGCCGGGGCGCTTCAATACCTGTTCCGGCGGTCTGACATCATTGATTATCGTTCATGTCCGGATATAGTTTTTTCATACATTCAGGGCATATGCTGTGGCTGAATTTCGCCACCGGATTCCGGATCAGATAATGCTCGATGGGAATCCAATGACCCTGATTGTCCTGGATGTTCTTGCAGTTCGAACAAATCGAGACCAGACCCCGCAGGGTCTGAAGCTCTCCGAGATAATCCGTCAGCTTCCTGTCCCTTTCGCCCAGAATCTGGTTCACATAGATCATTTCAAGATGGGATTGGATCAGGTTTCGAAACTGTATCATCAGCCTTTCGAGCGTGACTGAAAATTCATTCCGCTTGTTGTCGAGAACGCAGAGGGTTCCGAACGGCTCATCGTTCGGCAGCAGAATGGGAAAGCCCAGATAGGCGATCATGTTGTGCTTGACGTCCGGATTGTTTTTCCAGTCCGTATCGGAAAGCGCATCGGGCACAAGGAGCTTCTCCCGCGTCTTCAGCACCCTTTCACAATAAAGTCCGGATCCGTGCAGGATTTCCCTGGCCCCGGGCCGGTAGGGATTGTTCCGGCTCCGGCTCGAGACAAAAACTTCGATGTCAGGATGCGTATGCCGCATGATCAGGGCTGCCGGGATTTTGATCAGCCCGGCCAGAATGTCCGCGATTTCCTGCCAGTTTTCCAGAACTGCAGGCGGGACTTCGATACGGATACCGTTGTTCGGCATTTTCAGGCTCCTTTCATGCCTCCCCGCAGGTCTGAATGCGAAAACCGGGATTAAAGCTCCCCGCCGCAAGCGGCGGGGAATCTTCGATCTGTAGGGAAAAATTTGTTTGTATTCGCTCGCTTACCCCGCGGCAAGCTAAAGGGGAATGCGCTCGCTGTCAGATTCAAAGAAAAAGCCCCGGACAATCTCCGGGGCTGAGTTCCAACTTTTTTCAACCGGCATAAGGACTTCTTTTCCTTCTCGTCCGGGAATCTGGATGCCGATTTCCATGAATCACCGCTCTTCACATCCTGATGCTGATCTTCCTCCGCCCAGTGCCTCGGGAAGAACCCCAAACGGCATCCATCGTTATGACGATCTCTTGTTGCCTTATCATTCTCAGATGCGGCTCTACCGCAGGAGCAGCATTTTCCCCCGTGTGGCTGAATCAAGGCCGGAACGGATCTCATAGAAATAGACGCCGGATGCGGCCGGATGTCCGGCTGCGTCCAGGCCGTTCCAATAAACCGCGGTTTGGCCCGCCTGCCTGTTCTCGTCCATCAGCACGGCAACGTCCCTTCCCAGGGCATCGAATACCCTGACCTGGGTGCGCCCCGCGGATGAGAGGCGGAACGATATGGACGTTCCCGGATTGAAGGGATTCGGGAAATTGGAGGCGAGGATGGGAGAAACCGGCGCTGGTCCCGGCTGTTTGGATGCAATGGCGGTGGGCACTTCGTGGAACGACACGCCCTGCACGTCGATCGCCCGGTCATCGTTGTCCTGCTCCCATTCATAGGCGACCAGAAATTGATCATTGGAATAGCCGTAGGCGATCCCTGGATAGGAATAATTCCCTTCGTCAGTGGGTGTGGCCGCGATGAGAAATGGTGCAGAATCGCCGGCTTTCCAGGCGGCGTCCCTGTCCATGAACACAATACTCGAATCTTGCGGATTCAAAAAAAGACGCCGACCCGCGATATCCGCCGGGGGAGCATTGTATGGGCCATCGTTCGGATACGTTCCATCCCATTCCGTCCTGCTCCAATCGTCCCATACGGCGAGATAATCGCCGGAGATTGGATTGAACGAAATATTACCGTAATCATGCTGGTAATCGTCGGACGTGAGCGTCAGGTTATTCCAGATGATCCAGTCACCGATGGGATCGGATGGACGGCCCATGCTGTCCAGCGGGACGAGCGTGAACATGCCGTTAGCGCCTCGTTCCGTCTTGAGTCCCCGTCTGTATGCCGTGGAATCCGGGAAATACGCAATCCGCTGAGCCCTGATTCGGGATGGAATGGGAAATTCGGTCCAGATCACCAGGCATTCCGGCAGCGGATAAGGATTCAGAGCCTGGGCTTGGCCGTTGTGGAGCAGCCAGCCGGTGTTGCTCTCCACGCGGGGACTCGCCTGGGAAAGACTCTGGGCATGCTGGCTTTGCGATTCAGAGGCGCCGATCGGGAAATGCGGTTTCCAGGGCGGTCCCTCCTGCGCTCCGGTTGTCCCGGACAGCACCGGCACAATGAGATTTCCCCATGTATCGATCCAATTCCCTGTCTTCCCGTCGATCCGGACGCCGTGAACAACCTCGGCTCCAGGCAGTTGATAATCGAGATTATATCTGCAAAAAACCACGAGCCATTCATCGGGGCGGTCGCCTCCCCCGCAATAGGCGACATCTTGGAAATACTCATCGATGCCGCGGTCGACTGCAACGGGGAAATTGACCTTGGTGCTCGCCGGTTCTTCCGGAGGAATCGGCAGGCCCGACATGTCCAGCCTCTGTCCGTATACATCGGTATTGATCGGCGGCAGACCGGCGTACTCCTGCCCCGGCTCGCACGGGCATGGATCCCCCGGAAAATAGGAGTTCCGGTAATCCATCCAAACGACAAGATAATTGTTGTCCATTGGATTGTGCGCAATGCGAGGATGAAGCTGCACACTGTCCTGATCGCAGATGGGGAACGTCGTATCCGCCACGGTGATCGCATTTTCAAGTTTCATGCCGGAGGCGTCAAGTCTTGCGGCGTAAATGTCTCCATTGGGCACACGGAAGTCGCACCAGACGACGAGATACTGGTTTTCAATGCCGTACGCCACATCCGGACAGGCCTGGTCGGCTGGATGGCTGCAGATCGGGAACCGGTCGCCTTTCAACGAACCGTCCGACCGGACGAACTGCCCGTAAATGTCGCGGTTGCCGAAAACGGTGTCGTTCACAACGGAAATCACGAGATATTCATCATCCTTGAAATTATAGGCGACTGCAGGTCCCTTTTCATTGAAATTGGAGTTGAATATCCCGAAAGCCGTTTCCTGGGCACTTTGAACCCCATTTTCTCCCGCAAAGCAGGCGAATGAAAAAATGACCATTCCCGAAAAGCCGATCATCCGGAACGCCTTTATCACCATAATCACCTCCTTGAAATGATTCCTCATCGCACGACGGGGTTCACGTCCCCTCCATGGATACCCTTTCAAGAATCCCGCCAGACCCTGTTGTGGTCCGGTCTCTTAAACACCGGATAAAAGGAGGATTGAGACCCCTCCTGGCAGGTAGGCCCATGCCTACTGCAGCCTTAACGAATAACTCAGGCTTCCTGCAAACGAGTCCAAGTGGATCAAGGCTAATAGAATCCGAATACGATCAAAAAACTGAACCTCCGCCCCCCCGTTGAACTTTTCGGAATCATGTTCCATCATGAGAGTCAAGCGGGAAACCACCTCGATTGAGATCCCTCCAAACCAGCCGGTATATTCATGGCGCCTTGCTTCCATTTGATCCGATCCATAACCCATATGCAAACCCAGCCGAAACTGACTGCCCAGCGGATGGATGTGTTTGGAACCTACCAGATAAAGGGCGTTGAAATAGACAACTGTTGACTTTTCAAATGCCGATAAAATGTCATGAACGCCCAAAACGATGGAGGGCCTGTACCGGGTCTCCCCCATCAGCTTGAGCCGGACGCTTGCCATGCGGTCTCCGAGCCCCTCGTCCCCGAAGCTCCACGAAAAATGATAATCACGCGTCAGACGGAGGGACACCTCAAGAAAAGGCAGGTATCCCAGGGTGGCAAAATAGGAATAATGGTGGAACTTGCCAGGATGTAGCACGTTGTATTGCCGGTTCCCGCCGTTCACGCCGAAAAAAACCTCGCCGTCCCCGGCCAGTTCGGCTGTCGGAATCATGACCAGCCCCGTCGTTCCCATGAGAGACTGGGCGATGCCCGCCTGCCGGCAAAGGCCCGTGAAAAGGCTTAAAACCAAAACCCGTGCCAGCGTTCCGTGCCTCATCGGGATTTTCGTTCCCCTTCGGATGGATTTCCCTCCGATTCTCCTCGAATGCCTGCCGCCGGATCATGCCGGATTTCCGGAATCCGCATGCTGCCGATTGAATCGCTAGTTCACGCAACCCTGGTCATGAGCCGTATATACGACCATTGGACGTTTGATGCATTTGATTGCATAAACGGTTCTCAACGGATCCTGCAGGATCATTTCTCCCGTAAAAATGATTCCTCGGATGACTCGGAACGGGTACAGGCCCCGAGTCGACTGATAATAGATTGTTTCAATCCTGGATGCGTTGAAAGAAACACCGTAATACTGCTCAAACATGTAGATCAGCGTGGAGCGGTTTAGTCCGTCGGTGCCGTTCGGAAATTCAACAAACTCGGGGCCCAGGTTGTCCGGCCGGTCTTCATAGGTCACCGTGAAGGCACCGTATGCGCTGGGCAGCAATTCATACTGTTCCCACAACGTATCCACCGCTGCGTCGATCACCTGTACTTCGGGCATGAGGGAATAGACGCTAAAATGATCAACCTGCGCGGTCGCGGTGAGGCCGTCGTCGTCCACCTTTGCCTGAATGCCGGTGTCTTCCCATTTGACACGGAGAATCCCGCCATACGAATACAAAGGCAGCTCCACGCCGGGCGTCATGACCTGGGGAAGCGGCATGGTGATCATCACTGGTTTTTGAAACAAAGTCCCCTCCGGACCGAAGTGGGCAGTGGCATAGGAAAGCCGCCCCTCGGGCGGATAAAACGGAACGTCCACGCCCTGCAGATGGGTGATCGTGATTTCCACATCCGAATTCAATGCCCCGGCAGGAATATCCAGGCGGATGATGTCTCCTTCTTCATCCGTATCGGTCAGGCTTCCGCCGGCGGATCCGATGACCGCTTTCATTCCCAGTGGAATAAGCGCCGTGGTTTTCAGATCAACGCTCCAGTAGGAATACTGGACATAGGCCGTAATGGTGGCGTCGATATATCCATCCTTGGAAAAATAGACCAGCAGGGTGTCGTTTGGAATGCCGGGTATGTCGAACCTTCCGGAAAGATTGGTCGTTCCAACTGCAATGGTGGAATCAAGCCCGCCGGTCGTGTCGATCACCGTGACCATGACATCGGGTATGGCGAGCTCTGTGGAGCGGTCCATGACCAGTCCCGTGATCGTCCTTCTCACCCTCGCTATCTGATATCCTGGCAAAACTTTTCCCAATGGTTCGGGGTCGAGAGGATTCACCTTCCTGTTCTGGCAGGAGAATGCGATCAGAAGGATTCCGAGCATTCCGAGAAACTGCCGCATCATTTGGTTTTTCATGGCTGGGTTCATCCTTTCGTTGGATTGCGGTCAATCTATCAGGCTTTTTCTCAGTTGATTCCCGATAAAGTCAGGATTCAAATTTTCCAGAAATTCATCCAACCCGTTTGAGGTCGAGTATTGCAGGCCGTACTGGGGCAATCCCTTGTAGCGGTAGGAAAAGGGGATCCCCACCGCCGGGCTGACGCGAAATCGTCTGGGATATCCCCGCTTGGATGGGAACAGAGGAATGTTGAAGGAAAATCCCCCATTCGTCCCCTCCCCCGTCTTGAGCGCAAAAAAACCGACTGCGATTTCGCCGAACTGCCTGAGCACATCCAACCGGAAACCGCTGTCCCGGTAAATGAATTTTCCACATGTCAGCCTGGCCGTGAAATCATAAACTGCGGAGCGGGCTTCCACGCTGAAAAAATAGGTCCACCATCCCGGATCAGAGTAATACCAGCCATTCTGATAATATTGGGCGAAGCCCGTATACCCGAGATCAGCGGCCGCCGCAATTTGACCATTGCACCAAAATTTCTTGATTTCCAGGTCCACGCCGTACCGGTTCTGGGAAAAATAGCCGAGGGACCCTGAGAGGAACGATCGGAAGGGCAACCGAAGGGTCTGATTCAAGGTCACAAAGCCCGGCCTTCCATCATCACCCTCCGGTCCGAGGTCGTTCTGAAGGGGGAAAATCCACTGTACCGAGAAACGCATGCCCTTCCACAGGGAGGTGGATACGGCAGGCGCCAGGTTGATCTGTGACTGCACCGCATCCCTGAAATTCCCCAACTGGGCCTTGAATTGGGGATGGATGTAAAAATCGATTTTCATGAACGACGAATTCCCCGGTTTCATCCGATCCAGTCTCTTCCAATACGGTTCAACGTCCATGTTCACTTCTATTTTTGCACGGTTTTTCTTTTCCTGCATATATTCCGCTCTGTAAATCTGCGCCCCTCGATCGGGATCAACAACAATTGCCGCGACGGGAATTCCCCTCTTCTGGGGGATGAGGATCAACCGCTTCCCGTCCAATTGGAATTCCGGAACAAGCTTGAATATCTCCCGGACAGCCTTGATTTCATACCGGTAAATCCTGTTTTCATAGGTGACGGCCAAGTCGGCCGAATCCTCGTATGCCGCCACATTCTCAAAACCCAGTCGGATCAACGCGTCCCGCACCGATTCGACGGATGACGGAGCCTCCTGCGCTTCAATCCGTCCCCATCCCGAGAAGAACAAAAAACTCAAAAGGAGAATGAACACGCTTCTCATCAAGTCGCGCCCTCGGCCGGCATCCTCTTCCGGAAAGATAGGGATTCACCCATCAATGTCAAGCCGTAAATCGATACGCCCCGTCCCAAGGCCGCTGCCGTTCCCGCCGGCGAACCGCCTGCGTCACCGTTCATTCCAGCCGGCTCCGCCTAAACCTGATCCGGTTTGTATTCGGGGATCAACTTCCGGATTCTTCCGATCATTTTTTCCGTCTGCATGTCATCCGCGAGTTTCACGATCTCCCTCAGGTTTTTCTCAAGCCCCTTCGGCGTTTTGCCGTTGCATGCGATGGTGAAAATTTTCGGGTTGGCGGATCGGACGGGTTTTTCATGTTCGTATATCAGCTTTTCCTCAATCTTTTCGCCGGGTCTGAGCCCCGTGAAAAGGATCGGTATGTCTTCGTCCGGCCTGAGCCCCGCGAGTGAAATCATGTGCCGCGCCAAATCCGCGATGCGGATCGACTCCCCCATTTCAAGCATGAACAGGCAGCCTTTGGTGCTGGATGCGGCTTCGAGCACAAGTCGGCAAGCCTCCGGAATGGTCATGAAAAAACGCCTCATATCCGGATGCGTCACGGTCACCGGTTTTCCGTTGCGGATCTGTTCTTCGAACACCGTGAACACGCTGCCTTGGCTTCCGATCACATTGCCGAAACGGACCGATATAAATCCCTTCACCCCCCTACGCGCAATGTTCTGGATCGTTATTTCGCAAAGACGTTTGGATGCGCCCATGATGTTTGAAGGATGCACGGCTTTGTCCGTGGAAATTTGAATGAAATGTTCGATACCGTGCTTCAAGGACAGATCTGTCATCACCAGGGTCGCGCCGAGATTATTCCGGACGGCCTCTTCCGGAACAGCCTCCATGCAGGGGACATGCTTGTATGCCGCCGAATGGAAAACGATCTGCGGTTTATGTTCCCGGAAAAGCAATTCCATTTTTTTTCGGTTCGCCGCATCCGCAACCAGGCAAGTGACGGACCCGTTTTCCGAAATGCGGTTGCTCAGATAAAAGCACTGGTTTTCATCCCTGTCGATCGCCAGGAGTGCGGAGGGCTTGAACCGCAGAATCTGTGCGCAGAGTTCCGATCCGATGGAGCCAGCGGCGCCCGTCACCAGGATCCTTTTCCCCTTGATCAGGTGGCGCACCCGGTCTTCGTCCATTTCGCTTTGCTCGCGGCCGAGGATGTCCTCTATCCGAACCGGCCGGATCCGGCTGAACGAAACCCTGCCATCCACGAGTTCGCTGGGTCCAGGTACGATTCGAAAGGGAAGGCCTGTCCTCTCGCATTCGAATGCAATGGCCTGCATTTTTTTCGA
Organism: bacterium; assembly: GCA_016931355.1. Classification (GTDB taxonomy): domain Bacteria; phylum Zhuqueibacterota; class QNDG01; order QNDG01; family JABMRT01; genus JAFGEX01. The sequence continues at coordinate 19,969 of JAFGEX010000186.1, read as the reverse complement.
TGACGCTGAAGGAACGGCAATGATGATTTCGTCCGCCTGGGTCTGTTCGACGGCTTGGACGATTGTTTGCCGCCCGCCCAGGACCTTGACGCCGTGAATCGAACGGTTCCACTTGGCCTCATCATCGTCAATCAATCCGACGACCTTGCAGCGAAGATTCGGATCAGTCTGAATCTGGCTGATCAGCATCTCACCTGAATTCCCCGCGCCTACAATCAGGAGGCGTCTGTTGACTGTTCCCCTATCCGAGATGGATGCCTCCAGGAACAAGCGGTATCCTGTTCGCAGACTGGCTAGAAAAAGAATGCCGATGAAATAATGGATGATGATGATGGACCTGGGAATGAGGGGAAAACCGAGATACCAGGCAAAAAGAGCCAGGACGGAAAAAGCGAGCGTGCAGAAGGCGTGAACGATGACCAGCTGTTTGAGATCCCGGACGCTCCAATACATCCAGAAACCCTTATAGACGCCTGAAAACAGGTAAATGGGAAGGGAAAGCCCCACCATCACCGGTAAGGTTAACATGCACAGCGTGGATTCGGTATCCGGCACCGCAAAATCAAACCGCAGATCAAAGGATAATGCATAGGCGAGGGCGATGAGCCCCCCATCAGCGGCCATCTTGATCAGTCTCCGCCTTCCCATGCTCAGGCTGTTCAGAAAATCATTGATTTCGTAAAGGCGTTTTTTCATGGATCCATCTGCGAACGCATTTCCCGGGGATTTTCCCCGGCGAATGCATATGAATTTTTGTGTCTCTTCCCCTGCTCATCGAAGATTCCCCGCTTCAAACGGCGGGGATTTTCAATTCATTCTTGAATATTTCACATACCTCTTATAAACAATAGCAATTCTCATTCCTGTATGACTTTTAAGTTAAAAAACATATTGAATATAATCAAGGATTCAATTGAAAAGAAGGAAATTGCGGCTTGTCATAAAATCCAAATTCATATATGAGTGAAAAATACGGAAAATATAGAGATGAAGCCAACAACTCATATCCCCTGGGATATTCGGGGAAATACAGGTTTTATATATTGTTTTTATTGTAATTGAATATTGTTTGAAACATTACGTTTAAATCCGTTGAAAAGGTCGCTTGTTTCATGTACGCTAAGTCCATTTCCAATTTCCTTGGAAGGATATGATTGAAATATGCCTTCTCCCAATCATCCGACGGAACCATGCCTTCCTCGGACCGGAACGTAATGCTGGCAGGACTTGTGATTCCTGGCCGGAACAGAAGGATTTCTTTTTGAAAATCATTATATTTTGAAACGATGCGGGGATCTTCAGGCCTGGGCCCAACAAATCCCATGTCGCCTTTAAGCACATTGATCAATTGAGGCAATTCGTCGAGCTTGGTCCTGCGGAGAAAGGCACCCACTGCCGTAACGCGCGAATCCCGGCGCGTGGTGATTGCAGGGCCGTCTTTATCCGCATTGACGATCATGGAACGAAATTTCCATATAACGAAAGTTCGGCCGCCCCGGCCGACGCGATCCGCTTTGTAGAAAACGGGCCCCTTTGACTCAAGAGGAATGAGAACCGCTGCCAGAACGAAAAGCGGGGATAAAAGAACAAGACCGGCCAGGGCAATGAGAATCTCGAGAAATCGCGGCATTATGCAAGAAGGTTCCGGATGACGGAACAGACATACCCGAGCTCACCCTTCGTCAGGCTCGGATAGATGGGCAGGGACACGCATCCTTGCCAGCGTTTTTCGGCGCCCGGATAGTTTTCCGGTTTTAATCCGTACCGCTCCCGGTAATAGGTCATCCGGTGCAACGGTTTGTAGTGCACGGAGGTTCCAATGCCGTTTTCCGACATCCTTTCCATAAAAGAGTCGCGCGCGACCGGCGCGTCGGGTTTCAGCACGACGGGGAACAAATGCCAGGCATGGTCTTCAGGATTCACCCTCAGAACTGGAAGGTCGATGCAGGGGATCCGTGCGAGTTCCCTGAAATAGTATTCGGCGCAGCGCTGCCGTCCTGTTCTGTACTCCTCCGCCCTCTCCAATTGGGCCAATCCCACGGCCGCGTTCAAATCCGGCATATTATATTTGAAACCCGGCGCCACCACATCATAGGCCCAGTCGGATCTGGTCCCAAGATACCGGCTCCAGATGTCCCGGTTGATTCCGTGCAAACGCATGATCCTGGCACGTTCCGCAAGCCCCTCATCATCCGTGCACAGCATACCGCCTTCGCCTGTGGTGATCGTTTTGTTCGCGTAGAAGCTGAAACACGTGGCTTTTCCAAGCCCGCCGACCATGCGGCCGCCCTCGCGTGAAGGAAAGGCATGAGCGGCATCCTCAATCACCCGGATGGCGTGCTGCCTGCAAATCGAAAGAATGCCGTTCTCTCCGAGCATTTCCGCAGCCTGGCCCCCGTAATGGACGAGCACCAGGGTTTTCACTTCGGCGTGCGCCGAAACGGCCTCCTTCAACAGTTCAGGCGTTATCAGACTGGTCCCATAATCAACATCCAAGAATACGGGATCCGCACCCATGTAGCGAATCACTTCCGCAGTGGCCGTGAAAGTCATGGTCGGGACAAACACTTTGTCCCCGGGCTTGATCCCTATCGCCTCGAGAGCCAGATGCATGGCCGCTGTGCAGGAATTGACGGACACCGCATGCTTCACCCCCACGGATTCCGAGAAAAGCCTCTCAAATTCGTGAGACTTCCCGGCCGTGGTCAGCCACCCGCTGTCAAGCACTTCCCGGATGTACTTCTGTTCGTTGCCATCGCAGACGATTCTGGCGTAGGGGATTTTACGAATCTGATTTTTCAAAGGTCAACCATGCCGGATGCGACCGGAAGCACCCGTCACGATCCGCGAATCGGACCGAAGGGGCTTCATTTTTTTCAATGACGGCCTGCGGTTCGCATTCTAAACTCACATCTTGCGAATCGCCACCAGATAATGCGTATTCAAAATCCTGAGTTTCTCAAGCATGAGGCACAGGATCCATGATAGCGGTACGAGCCTACGCGCGAGCGGCGGCGCAAGGGTAATCCGATGGAATTTGAAGGAACAACCCGGGAAGAGACGGCGGATTTCAGCCTTGCGGATGCCCTTGGTTTGCTGGTTGATCGGATTCAGCCAGAAGTCATACCACAGGATGATCCCCCCGCGTCGGATCACCCTCAGCATCTCACGCGCCACATTGGCTTTGATCCCGTCGTCCAGAATGGATGTAAAAACCGTGTACTGCAGGGCCACGTCGAAAAGCCCTGCGGCATAAGGAAGGTACTGACCGTCCGCGACGGTGAGCACCACGTTCGGCAGCAGAGAACGGGCGGCGTGCAAACGCTCGCACAACAGGTCGCATCCGTGCAATTGGCCGGGACTCGCCCCATAAATCAAATACTCCTGCAACACACCTCCACCGCCGCAGCCAACCTCCAATATGTCTTTCCCGCTTAACGGGAGAATACCTTCTTGCCGCATCAGGCGAAGTACGTCACGTTGCCGATGCTGAGCCATGAATAATCCTGCGGGATGAAAGACCGAATAACGCCCGCTGCCCGCCAGTCGTTCGTTTCGGGCTGTATAGATAGAACGTATACGATCCTTTTCGGTGATCATCAAGCCGCCCGTTCGAGCGAAACGAGGAATCGTTTCGCCAGGATCCTGTAATCATGATTCGCCAAAACGAAGGCCTTCCCTCTCCGGCCGATCTTCCTCCTGGATTCGGCCGTCCGGCTCATGAAATTCAGGACCGCCCGGACAATCTCTCCCGGATTTTCCGGCGGGATCGAGATTCCGCACCGGCTTTCCGCCACCGCATCGTTTCCGGCCCTGATCGCATAGATGACGGGTTTTGCGGCCATCATGTAATCCATCAATTTATTCGGGCTGACTCCGAACCTGAACAATGGATCGTCCTTCAGTCCGACATAAAGAGCATCCATCGCCTGAAGAAGGTCGGGCATGGCTTTCTTTTCAACCGGTGGAAGGAAAATGACATTGGTTTGCTGCCTGGACTGCACCTTCCGCTTCAGTCTGTCCTTTTCGGGTCCCTGCCCCACGAGTACAAACGTCACGGGATGTTTCTGCAATTGAAAGGCGGCGTCAATAAAACAATCGAGAGCGTTGGCCAGGCCATGCGCCCCCGTATACCCCAACAGGAAATGTCTCCTGGCCTTCAGGGCTGACAACGCTCGCTTGTGTTCTTCCGGCATCGCTTGCGGTTCGTCGCCCCATTCTTCAACATCCACTCCGTTTGGAATGTGGACAAATTTCTCTGGTTTCATTCCATGCTGAACCATATGATCCCTGGTATGGGGCAACATGGAGACGACGATTTCAGCCTTTCGGTAAGCCCAGTTTTCTGCACCTTGCATCAGCAGGATGAAGGGATGACGCTTCGACATGGACCCCAGTTCAATCGGCGACAACGGCCATAAATCATGTACTTCAAAGAGCAGTCGGGCGCGGCAGAGCCGGGCGATGAAATACGCCGGCACCATGTCCAACGGATAGGTGGAGGAGGCGATCACGACATTCGGCCTGACAATCCTCGAAAGCCGTTTGCGATATTGCATAAGCCGACCGACAAAGACGAAGATATTGAACGCGCGGGCGATCCCGTTCCCTTGATAATCGGGGGTTTTTAACCAGAAATAGCGGATTCCATCGATTGTTTCCCGGGTGACGGTCCCCCGGATCACGGGAGTTCGCGTGCGCACATGGGAGACGGACGCGGCAGCGACTGCCACCGCATGGCCCATCCGAACCCATTCGCGCGCCAGATAATACGGCCGATATTCCATGCCGTGGCGAATGGAGCCGGCATAATGATTGATGAGAAAAATTTTCAGGGTTCGGCTCGACGATAAAAGTTCACCGAAGCAGGCAATATCAGGGTATGGACTCTCATTTCTTGAAACAACGAATCAACAAGCCCCCGTGCCCTCGCACGGGACAGCCTACGAAAAGGAACAATCCACGCCGAACCGTTCGAGCCATCGGTCGAAAATGAACATCCGGAATAAGGCCTGTCCCGTTTCCTCGTCCGCGCGCCGCGCATTCCAGACGGATTGAGCCAATTCCCGGATGGCGGACGGATCAAGGATCGAGTGAATCGGATGATCCTGTCTCATCCAGTCTTCGAGGGATGGCCGGAGTGAATAGCGGAGCCATTCATTCTGAGGCGTTTCAAAGCCCAATTTGACCCGTCTTTTGAGGATTTTTTCAGGCAGCAGGCCAGCCAAACCAACCCTCATCGGCCATTTGACCCACCCGTTCTGATAAAGGGATTCCGGGGAGAAAGATAGACACAGCTCGATCAACTCGTGGTCCAGGAAAGGATAGCGGCCTTCAACACCGAAAGCCATGGAGTTGCGGTCATCCCATTTGAGGAGCCTGGGCAGGAACATCTTTCGGATCTCATAGACCCGGCGCTCCTGCCCTTGAAGAGAAAGCATTTGGTTGAACGTCTCCGAGAGGGGGAATTCGACGTTCTTAAAAAATCGAATTCGATCTCTCCATCTATCCCGCTCTCGGTACCGCCTGAACATGACCGGTGTCTGGCGGATCAATTCGGGATTCCCGTGAAAAAAAACGGAGCCCCAATAATGCCGTGCAACAGTCGGCCATTTCCAATGTTTGATAAGTTCTCTGAGATAAAGAAAATAGGTTTGCCAATATCCCGAAAGGATTTCATCTCCCCCCTGTCCATTCAACGTCACGGGGATATGATGATGGCGGGTAAGCCTGGCCAGGCAATAACTGGCATATATAGAAAGACTGCCAACCGGTTCATCATGGATCCACACAAATCGATCAAGATCCTGCAGAAAGGTCTTCGGATCGGGCGTGACAAAATGCTGGTTCAAAGGGATGTGCCTGGCGAGTTCATCCGCAAATTCCTTTTCATCAATATCCGTATCGGGGAAAGTGGAGGTGAACGAATGTAAAGTGCTCGAACGCCCCTGATGCAATTGATGGACAAGCGCGGCAATGGAAGAAGAGTCCAGTCCGCCGCTCAAAGCACAACCGACGGGAACGTCGCTGCGCAGATGAATTTGAACACTTTCCGTCAGTTTGTCCGTAAATAAACGGCCGGCTTCTGTTTTGTCGTGGATACTGATGGTAATCCGTTCAGGATGCCAATAGGGTTCCGGTATGGTTTGATTCAGATCCGTCAGATTGATCGAGAGCGAAGTCCCAGCCGGTATGGGATGGACGGCATCAAAAAAGGTGTGGGAGGGATTTTCATAGCCTGAAGACAGGAAATCGGACGCCGCCCGGATGTTCATTTTTACCCGGAAACCGGGAAGTTCGATCAGCTGTTTGATTTCCGATACAACAGCCGTCATATTCCGGCGCTGCCAGAAATAAAGCGGCTTGATGCCGAGACGGTCCCGGCACAGGACCACTTCGTTCCTGACGGCGTCCAATATCATCATTCCCCACATTCCGCGGAATTTCTTGAAGCAAGACCTTCCCCATTCGGCATAAGCGGCGAGTATCACCTCCGTATCCGACCGGGAATGAAAGTCATGGCCGAGTTGCTTCAATTCGTCCCGAAGCTCCACGAAATTGAAAACTTCTCCGTTGCAGACAATCCAATACCTATTCCGGTATGACATCGGCTGCCGGCCGGCCGGACTCAGATCTAGAATGGCCAACCGCCGGAACGCCAGGCCGACCTGCCAATTCCCTGCATCGCCTTGGGCTTCTTCCCAGACGCCTTCCTGGCGGCTGAGCAGAACGGACCCCGAATCGTCAGGACCGCGGTGCGCCACCCTGTCGCGAGAACCGTACAGCGTGGAGGACGAAAGCGGGAAATCTTGGGACTTACAAATGCCGATAATGCCGCACACCGGAATCCTCTACCCATCAAGATTGAACGCGAATCATCGGTTGCAGGGTGGCCGAAACGCCGGCTTCATTTCGAGGGGGCATGAAAGACGACACGCCGTTCACCGACGGGATCATGGAAACACGCCGAGATCGGCGTATAAATTCAGGAGGGCAGGAAATGAACTTTGCCAATTGTACTTTTTTTCAACAGCCTTCCTTCCGGCCTTTCCCATCCGTTCGACGAGCATCGGATGCAGGGCAAATTTTTTGAATGCCTCGGCAATCGCCCTCGAACTATTTTCCTCAATGACCATCCCGCCGCCTGTCTCCCGCACAAAACGCGCCGCTTCGGTCCCCGCCGATACGACGGCGGGGACTCCGAGAGACCAGTATTCAAAAAGGCGGTTGGGGATCGCCTGTATGCCACATCGATCCCTCGGATTGATCAGACAGCATCCGACCCAGCCGGTTGGAATCAAATCTCTGACGAGGCTCATCCACGGATAGGGACCGCCGATGGTCACATCGTTCTCGGCAATGCCCCTCGCACTAAAAAACGACCGCATGGTATCCTCAAAATCGGCCGGTTGAAAAAACCCCCAAAACGCGATTTCGCAGGACATCCTCCGTCTTAAAGCACAGAACGCATCCGCAATCTGCATTACCTCCCGGTCCTTGAAATGTCCCCCGATGCTGATAAAGCGCGGCCGGCTGCAGCGCTTGACCGTTGGGGGAAAAGGGATCAGGCGAATATCGCTGTAATTCCCGAGCTCGCAGGTCCGAATTCCCCGGGAACGGTAACGTTTAGCCATTTCGGGGGTAATGGTCACGACGCCGGAGAAATCACTTCGGCAGGCGGCAATCTCCAGTTTATCAAAACAGATACCCCCGGCCCGGCTGAGTAGGGGTGTCCCCAGGACATTGAAATGGGGAATGGTGTCAGCATAATTCTCGTGAGCGTCCCAAACGACGGGTCTGCGGGTGCGTCTCGCAAGCCACTGCATTGCCGGGATAAGCTCAGGATCATGAAAATGATACAAATCCGCCCTCTCACGGGATGCGATCCGTGCGGCCGTCCGCGTCATGAATAATCGCCTGTAGACGACCGACTTTGAAACGGGCAGCGGTATAACGGAGACGCCGTTGACGCGCTGCCGACGACTGTGGGGCGCCACCAATGAAACCTGATAGCCGCTCGCTCTGAGCGAGAGGCACTCCCGGTAAAAAATCCGCGTATCAAACGGCGGATGATTGGTCGTTATATGACAAATATGCGATATATTGCTTTCCCGCCAAATTGTTTCCGTCATGAGGAGGAATGATGATGCTGGATGGCAGCATCGAATAATGACAGCATTTCAAGCGCCGCCCGTTGCAGGGAAAAATGATCACGCACATGCCGGCGGGCGTTGGCGCCCATCCGGGCCACTGCTTTCTGATGCAAATGAAACCAAAGCATCGCATCCGCCAAGGCCTTCGAATCGCCCTTGGGAACAAGGAGTCCCGTATCGCCATGAACAATCGCTTCGGGTATCCCGCCCGCATCCGATGCCAAAACCGGACGCCCGCATGCCTGTGCCTCATAGGCTAGGTTGGGCAATCCTTCACTGAGACTCGGAATGACGACGATATCGCATGCGCGCAGAAAGTTTGGGACCAATACCGGCGTAATCATAGGAAGGAAGAAGACCGCTTCCGGTCTTTTCAGTGATCCGATCCATGACTTGAGACGGTCGGGATGAATGCCGTGCCCGGAAATGACCAGGCTGCTTTCCCCGAGTTGCGCTTCCACCCTGCTCCAGGCCTCCAGCAAAACATGCCCACCCTTGACGTTGTAAACATCAAAGCGCTTCTTGTTCCAGGTCTGAAATCCACCCAGATAGAAGAAACGAGTCGCGGGTTGTCTCGCCTGCGGGCCTTCCGCAGGCCCCTGCGGGGAGAATTGGTCCGTATCAATCCCCCTATAGATCACGCGGACGTTTGGCAGGTTGTTGTCCAGAAGCATTACCTTCGATTTGATCGCCTGACTGACACAGGCGACGCCGTTTATCTCGTCCAGCCAACTTCTCTCCCGCCGTAACCAGCGTGCCTTGGGCAGGAACATGTTGACATCGCTGCCCACTGCATGAGTCACATGGGGTTTTTTCAACAGCTGGGACCAGTGGCTGGTGATATATCCCGCCGGATAAATCCCGGTTGAATGTAATAAATCCGCCTCTGTCAAGGTTTGGTTTGCCAAAGGATAGCCGAGTTTGGCTAAAAGCCGGATATTGAGGTGCAGACTGCTTCGCAAAGGGAGCTGGGGAATGGCCATGGAGAGAACAGGAATACCTTCCCATTGTCTGGATTCGAGCATGGCCCGGCCCGGCTTCCATGCGCGCAGATGAACGACGGAAGCCTGAACGAATTGGGCTAGATTTTTTATCGCTCTGTGCAGATAAACATTATTCATGGGATGATAATCGGTGGGGTAACCATCCGAAATAAAAACAATTTTGAGTTTCTTTGTTTTACAATCCGACATGAAAAAGATGCATCCATTTTTCCAGGCAAAACATCCTCCAGGCTAATTTGGGATTCCTGGAAATCAAATTCTGATGGGTATGCCAGAGATCCCGATTCAAATATAAATCAGCAGACAAGGAGGATTTTCCGAGTATTTGTTTCATTTCTTCCTTCAAATGATCCATCCATATTCGATCCGGGGATTCAAATCCCTTTTTATCTTTGCGCCAGGTGATGGGTGAAGGCATGATTCCATCCATGGCCTTTCGCAACATCCATTTGGTCCATCCTTGATTCAGCTTGCATTGAATCGGTGACTGCAGGCAGAATTCGACTATTTTATGGTCCAGAAACGGAAGGCGTGTTTCGACGGCAAACCGCATGGCATTGCGATCTTCCACTCTGAGCAATTCCGGCAAGGGTTCGACCCGAATTTCATACCGCTGCGCCTCAAAAATATTCAATGACCGCGGATCGTTTTCACTGATCAGATTGCTGATTTCGGGTATCAGGTAACCGCTGTAACCCAATGAACGCCAATATCGGCGCATAGGCGGGATGGAATAGATCAATAAGGCAGCAAGCCGGGAAGGGGCGATGGAACCATTTTTGGTAAATTGGTGGAATTCGTGTGTGGCTTTGTTGATGTTGCCCGTGAACAGGGTTTGCAGCAAATACAAGGCGTACAGGCGTTCATAACCCAGTAGCAACTCATCGCCGCCTTGTCCGTCCAATAAGACCGGGATGTGATGTTCATTCGCCGCCTTCATCACGCGATATTGGAGATAGACACTCAATCCGGATACGGGTTCGTCTTGGCAGTAAAGGAAATCGTCCAGGTCTGACACCAAATTCTCGGCCGAAATATGAACTTCGTGAAGAAAACCGCGCTTGTTTTCCATGACCTGGCCGGCCCAACTCAGCTCACTGTATCCGGGGACATCGGGGATTGCCGTGAACGCGTGAAAAAGGGAGCGATGGGCCTCCAATGCCCGCAAGGAGATCGAAACGATTGACGAGGAATCAAGCCCGCCGCTGAGGCATGAGCCAACGGGCACATCCGCACGCAAACGCAATTTCACGGAATGGGTGAGATGTTCTCTGAACGCGGATATCAAATCATCCGTGTGATGATTGATGTTCGAGTCGGATAGTTGATAGTACCGGGTGATTTTATATTCATTCGGCTTCTGCCAGGGAACTTCCATCCAACAAGACGCGGGCAGTTGGTGAATATCCGAAAAAAAGGTTTCTTCGCCGAAGTGGGTCTTGCTATTGACCATGTAGGATGCAAGGGAATGCAAATTCGCCTTGCAGAAACGCATGATGGCAAGAAGAGCCTTGATTTCGGATGCAAACCAGAATGATCCGTTATGAATGCAATAATAAAATGGTTTTTCACCGAAACGATCCCGTGCGCAAAATAGAGTTTGATGATGCGCATCCGCAATGGCAAAAGCATACATCCCGTCCAGCCGACTGAACATCTTCGGGCCCCATTCCAGATAGGCAGCCAGGAGCACTTCGGTATCGCTTCGAGTGCGGAATGAATGCCCTAGAGCGGTCAACTCCCTTCGCAACTCAACATGGTTATAGATTTCCCCATTGAAGATGATCCACGCCTTGTTTTCCGGGCAAGACAGCGGCTGCAGTCCGGAATCGGATAGGTCAAGAATGGCAAGACGGACATGGCCTAAAAGTGTTCCGGCCTCTCCAACATGGGGGAATTCAACAGGAAGAATGGGGCCTCGTCTTGTTTTCCTGCATAAACACTTCTCCCGGGTCAATCCCATAATCCCATGTCCGTCAGGACCTCTGTGGCGTATCAGCTCCATCATCCTGACGATTTGATTCATTTGGTCTGCTTGTATCACACCACAGACACCCGTCAAACCGCACATGGTTCACCTTTCTGCAGTCTGGCAGTCGCTTTCTGACTTCTACTCACCTTGGGATGACCGGAAAATCCTTCGCGAATATGTTTCAGCCATCTGTTTATTAAAGAGATCATCAATCCAGAAAAGACCATTTTAAAATTTATATTTTATATGATTCGCGGTGAAAAAGGGGGTGTGGCTGTGAATCGGGAATCAGGCTCTGCGGTTGTTGGGCCAAACGAATCACAATCTCGATCAGGGCAATCAGCAGCCAATAAAATTTACGGTAAATATAATCACTCGTCATACTGGTCGTAAGGCAATAGAACCAAAGCCCGAACAGCCAGATCAGCAAGGTGTATCTTTCATGATCAAGGGGTTCTCGGAATAATCTAAAAATACGGACACATAAATCGACAATCATACCGATGAAAAGAAACAGACCAATGATTCCTAGCTCCGTCGCGATACCCAGAAAATCGTTGTGCGGTCCAAGCCCGATGTAACGACCCAGAATGGGATTGCGCGAATAACGTAGATAGGCCACCGGAAAATTTCCGAGGCCGATGCCGAAAATGGGTCGGTCTTTGACGATACTGAGGCCGACTCTCAGAATGTCTATCCGTCCCATTCCTCCGGATTTGATGAGCTCGGTCAGGTGAAAGCGATTGATCGTATAGTTGCTCAACAATTCATTTTGTATGGCTAAATGAAAAAATCCGTACAACGCCAGACAAATCAGGAATGCAAAAGCAATCTTAGAGAATTTGCGACGGCTGACCATCGTGATCACAATCCATCCCACCGCGAGGCCCAGGATAACGCCGCGTTCCCCGGCTGCAAAAAGCGGGTAAATGCAGACAACGGATATCAGCATGTAAAATATCTTTTCGTGGTTCTGCCTGCGGAAGGAAAACAGGATGATGCCGGACAGGAACGCTGTGCCGACCATGGTGGCATATTCTTTTACACCCTGGCCTCCCAGTTTCAACAACGAGTTCTCGTCCATGCTGCCGATTTTAAAATAACCGATGATTGCGGCCAGCGCACAGCTCATCATCAATACAAATAACATTGCCCCCAGTTGTTTGGCATCATGGACTTCGTTGTACATGACAAAGCCCAAGACAAACATCTGCAGCAGTGTCATCAGAAGGCTCAGCGACAGGCTGACATTACCGGCCCACTCTATGGAAAGCACCGCCCAAAATATCAAGGGCAGAAACCATTTTGCGTACGGTATGATGATGATTGGACGTTGTTCAACGATGACCTTTAAGACCCATAGTCCACAGAGAAGGATCCCGAGTAAACGTGTATAGGTGACGACTCCCCCCCCAATCGATAAAAACGCCGATTCCAACGGAATCATAAACACCAGGAGCAACCAGCCAAACAGTGGATAGTGGAGGGTCAGGACCGCCACAACGAATGCCAGGAGCAACAGGATGTTTTTGGAGCCGAATGCATTGGACCCGAGCATGGCCATCAGCAAGACCACCAACGCGCCGATGTTGATGGCAAGATTCTTCCTGCTGCTGGCAAATCTGGAAGCCATGACCGACAGGCCTTCTCGTTTATCAACCATTAGCGGACCGCTCAGACAGCTCCATCCTTCCTTTGTCCGGCATTGACCTGTACAAGGTATGCCTGAAAATGATCCAGTGCCTCTGGAGTCCCCATGTCCCACATTTCGTCCGCTGTCGAAATGCGCACCCGCCATCCCTTGCGGATGAATTTTTGGTATACCGGGATCACATAATATTCGCCGCGTGTTTTCTCCTGGTTTTGGATCATTTCGTCGGCTGTTGTGATCATTTCATGACCGTTCGAGAAATAATACAAGCCAGTACTGGCATGGTTGGAAATGCGTTTTTTTTCGGCCACCTCCAAAACCCACCCGTCTTCATCCGTCCGTGCAAAACTCCAGCGATCCCCCGGCATATCCGCCACCGAAATGAGGCCTCTGCAACCCGGCGCCCGCTGAGAAATGTCCCGATGAAGACAGGATTGAATATAGGTGTCCGAACTGGCGATCAAAACGTCCTCGTCGGTATCCAGATATTGCCGAGCGGATAAAACCGTGCAAAGTTGACCTTCGGTCACACCGTCGAGCAGGATAAGCTGAAAGGGGCCGCCTATGATCTCTTGCAGGACGTCGTTCACCCCGTACTTTTTCTCGTGTTCCCGCAACGCGACAAAAATAATTTGAGAGTACGCGATATCCTTCAAGCTCTGCAAAGCCCAATCAATCATCGGCCGCCCCGCCACCGGGATGAGCGGTTTTGGGATGGACACCCCTCGCGTTGAAAATCTTGTTCCTCCCCCCGCCATCGGCACCACGATCTTCAAAGCCGTCTCCTCCAAAAAAAGATCAAAGGGATAAAAATTGCTTCACCGGCTGCGCGCCTGGTTCTCCAACAATTCATCCGTCATGTGTGCCCAATCCTGGAATCGGATGGCGCGATCGTCAATATAGACCTCCGCATTCGGTTTGCCGAAATAGATTTCATCATACTCCACCCCGTACTTTTCCAGCCATCCCAAGGTAATTCTGCCCACGTTTTTCATGACCTTTCCCAAGTTGCTCTGGCAAGTCGCCATGTTCCGAGCGGTCAGGATGATGATGTAGTGGCCCTTGGCGCGCAGGTCGCGGAGGCGTTCCACAGCGCCGGGCAAGGGTACCAGATCGGAATAGTTCTGGTTCGGCTGTTTGATCGGGCAGATCGTTCCGTCAAGATCGATGGCGATACGCATCAAAGCACCTCATTCAACAATGAAAGTCCCGTCAGGAAAAGCATTTTTTGGCGACGACTGTCCTCACGATGCAGCGGCAGCATTGAGACAAATAACAATCCTTCAATGAACTGAATTTCCTTCAAATCGTAATTCATCTCGACCAGCATCCGATCAAGCGCCTCGCCGACGGCCAGTTGCGTGTGATTGGTGTATATACGCGTTTCGAAGCTCGTGCCGCTCTCGATCAGCTTGAACAAATCAGCCAGGATAAAGTCATAATGCTCGTGAGCGCTGTGGCGCAATTTGGCCACATCATATCGGGCGTCACCGTATATCCCCTTGTTGCTGAAACTGCCGCGAGGATCGATGAGCCTCATGATCTGGTTGTTGACGTCAAATAAAATATTGGAAAAGCAATAATCACCATGGATGATCGAGACCGGCGCGTTGGCGGCCAACTCAGCCGACCGCCGGTATACTGTTTCCTCCAACATCGGCCAGCCGCGCAGCCGGCGGCCGTTGAGGGATATCCATTCAGTGGTGAGCATTTTTTTCCAGAATGGATGAGAACCGCTGAGGACCCCCAAACGCTCCAGCGGTTTCTCCGTGTACATTTGCCCGATATGTTCGGGCATCAGGTCACCGCTGTATCGCCGGAATTCCCGGTGAATGAGCAAAACCCGCCGCAGAATCGCGCGCCATGCATCGGCGTGCAGATCGCCGTACACGTACAACTCGGCCAGTGTCGGGTATCCGTAATACTCCTGGACGATCTGCAGCTTCCCGTTCACTTGGGTATGGCTCAGGATGCGCGGCGTGAGCACCTGAAGGGGGCCGGGCAGGTTCAGGTACCAATCCAGTTCGTCCCTGAGCTTGTCGGAATCCGCGCTGATCTTGGTGATCGTGCCGAGCAGGGGGTTCACGTTCAACTGATTGAAAATTCGGGATTGGAGCAGCTGCTGTCGGGCCGCCACGAGGCGGTCGATATTTCCGAAATCATACCATGTGCGCACCGACCGGGCATAAACCGGATGGCCCGCACCGTAACGCGTCAGCACATGGCTGATTTCCCTGCCTCCGTCCGAAATGGTTTCCTGGATGCATCGGGCCAGAAAGTCCCCATGTCGCAGGTGATAATAACCGGCCAATGCGAGGTAGGGCGACGGCGCATCCTCCTGCTTGTCCCGGTAGTCAAAAATCCGTCCCTGCTCATCCATTTGCGCGAGACACCAGCGGTGCGTTTCTTCAACGGTTCCGACATAGACAAAATCATCCTCGCCCTCGAATGGATCGGTGATCAGGGTATCGCCCAATACGATACGCACCAATCCGCCCGAAGGGGACCGATTGAAGCCTGCCTGAAGGGATTCAACGATCGTCCCCTCGTCTTCCAGGACGACCTGAATCAAATCCATACGTTTTGGATAAGCCCATTCCAGGAAAAATTTAAGCCGGTGATCCTCCGCCCGCAGAACGATTGTGGCCTTGCTGATCCCTTTGGCCAGGAGATCGTCCAGAATCCAGCCGATGACCGGTTTGCCGTTGACCGGAACCATCGCGTTGGAGGTGCTGGTAGCGACGGGCAGATTGGAATAATTGATGCGCCCGCCGCAAAGAACAATGGTGGTTTCAGCATTCATTGCCCGGCCTTTTCGAGCGGTCCTTCCCGTTGGAACCACCGTTTCCACCACCCCTTTCTGTAAACCAACGAGGATGCGGCCCGCCCCAGCGGGCCGAACAGCCAAATGAGCAGCGCCCAGTACGTTTTCGGGTTGTGCCAAGCCGAATCCGGATAGGTTGCCAGGGCGAAGGCCAGCTGCCTGAAGCCGAGCCTGCGACTGCCGATCGCAAGCTCACGCAGAGCTGAATTCAGGCAGTCCTGATCAATAAAAAAATGGATCAGTCTATCCCGTCCCTGTCCGAATCGTCCGTAAAACGCTTCATCGAACTCGAACGTATAGGCGTATTCATCCAGTAGCCACTTAAGCGTGCCCGTCGATTGTTGCTGCGAAAGTTGGTTGAATTCGTGTACACGATAAAAATACAACGGACGGCGCACCCAAACGACTTCGGGATCCAGTGAGAGAACCTTGTAGATGAAGTACTTATCCGGATTGAACCAGTGATTGCTGACGTATCCCTCAACTGATTCGAAAAGATTCCGCGCCACCAAAACAGAACCCACGCCGCCATATGTTTCCAGCCTCGGCAGGCACTGGCGCAGAATGAAATGCCCGGAAGTCCTGCATAAAGCCGGCCGTTTGTTTTTCGTCATGTCCGGAGAAAGTTCATCCAGTTGAATTTTATTCACTGAAAGGCTGTAGCGAACCTTGGGGTGCCCCTGGGCGTCCCCCATGATAAAGTCGGACATTAAAACCAGTCGCTTCGGTTCAGCCGCCTGCTGAATCAGTTCAACGTACCGGTCTAATGCGAAAGGCATCAGATAATCGTCTGCGCCGTGCATCAAAAGAAATTCGCCCTTTCCTAGGGACATGGCCTTGTGGGCGTTGCCGGCATAACCGATGTTCCAGGTGTTTTGAATAAAACGCACGCGCCTGTCCGACTCGGCGAAGCGTCGGGCTATCATCACCGAGTCGTCTTTTGAGCCGTTATCGCATATCACCAGTTCGATGCGGGTGTAGGTCTGACCCAGCACGCCTTCAATCGCCTGCTGAAGGTAGGGTCCTGCGTTGAAAACCGGCATGCAGATTGAAATCAGAGGCCTATGACTCATTGGGCTGTTTTCCCCTTCCCGGCCCGGCATAGAATTTCCGCATAGAGACGCTCCACAGCCCTTGCATTGTGATCAGGATTGAAATTTTTGCGGGCGTGCCTTTGACCCGCCACGCCCATACGCCTACGCAGATCGGGATTTCTGGCGAGCTTGACGACGGCCGACGCCAAGGCCTGTAGATCACCCGCCGGCACGATAAAACCCGTTACGCGGTCCTTCATGACACTGGATCTGCCGCTGTCCCCCGCATAGGCCACAACCGGCCGGCCCACTGCCATGGCTTCGAAAGGCGGCCGCCCCAGCACACCCAGACGGTTGCACACAACCAGAATATCCAGGCCGGCAATGACAGCAAGGGCATCATCCCTGAAACCGGTTAATATCAGCCGGTTCGATATCCCGGCCTGGTCGATCATTTTCGATATCTGTCTTTCCAGTGAGAAGCCGTGAGATCCCCGTCCCAGGCTCGTAGCTGACCCAATAGGAACGCCCGCTGGGACGGAGCCCATCACAATGAAACGCAGGGATTTCTCTTCCTGAAAAGCCAATCCGGCCATCCGGATGAAATCCCACGCGCCCCGGTATTGATTCAGTTGCCCGATCATGCCAACCGCTACTTCATTCTCGGCGATGCCCAATTCGGAACGAACAGCCCCGCGGCGTCCAGCCGCCAACCTGGCATCTTTCAAATTGACTGAATTATGGATAACCGCCAGCTTTCCCATATCTTCAAATCCATCTGTCTCGTCTTCCGATATCGCAATCAGACGGTCGGCGAAACAACGGATCACCGCTCTGGAAACGGTGGCATTCAAACGGGAGTGCGTAACCGCGTAGGTGCTCCTTAAATGCCATACAACCGGACATCCGCAGCGTGATGCGGCAATCCCCGGTCCCAACAACGATTTGTCATTGATGTGCACCAGATCGGGTCGATGCTTGCGGAGATAAGCCGACAATTGCCGGTTCGGCGCAAAGGAAAGGAATCCGCGCAAGAAATTTCTTTGAAACCAGTGGGGCCCCGGAAAGGTGGCGAACTTTCGCATGAAAACCACGTCGACGGGTATGCCGAGCGACTCAAACATGATCTGCGCCGGACCGTTCGATCCCAACAAAATTCTAGGGACAAATTTTTTGTTGTCCAGAGCCATTAAAAGATTTCGCAGGCTGATCGCCGAGCCGGTCATCAGGCCGTCCTGATGAACATACAAGATATGGTGGTATCCCGTTGTCACGGTCTATCGATCAAGCGGAGCATTTGTTGATACCACGCCAATAAAACGAAAATGGACCACAGGTGGGTATAGGGGACTTTGCCCTGCAAAAATCCATGATAGAGAGATTGCAAACTTTTTCCCCTGAAAAACAAACGGGCCCCAACCGCAGGATTGAAGATATGATCCTTTAACTGATGAGACAGATCATTTCTCAGCCAATCTTCGACAGGCAGCTTAAATCCACTCTTTTTCCGATGCTCAAAATTTGGTGGCAAATCTCGGCGCAGGGCCTCCAGTAGGATTTTTTTTGCTCCACTGGTGGCATAATTCATTGAAGATTCGGAGATTTTGGCTGGTTTCCCCGATGGCGCGTATTTGAAGGAAGAAGGGATTCTGAAGGAAAATTCGATCATCCGATGGTCGATGAGAGGGAATCGCACCTCCAAAGAATGTCCCATCGAAACGGCATCCATATCCCGCAACAGTTGAAAGGGCATGAATGTTTTAAGGTCGAGCCGACTCACCCGCCGGACCGTATCCATCAGGGATGGATCATCGAAATAGGCGATGTCGGCGGACGCGGAATTCATCGACACCCTGTCTGGTCGAAATCGCGGCTTCAGCAAACGCGTGATCTGTTCAGGCTGAAAAATCCGTCTCCGCAACGCATATTCTGTCAACACATTTCCGAGCGCCATCCTGTCGGACAAACGGCTTTTAACCGTGTCCGGCAAAAAATGAACGAACAACTTTCCAAAATCGCTTCGAAAAAGATTCAAAAACTTTTGATCCCCTTCCCTCGATTGACCCTGACGCCGCCAATACATCTGCCAGGAACGGCTGTAGCCGGCGAACAATTCATCGCCTCCCAATCCACTGAGTGCCACCGTAACGCCGCTCCTTGCGAATTCCGAAATAAAAAAGGTATTCAATCCATCGACACTCGGCTGGTCAAGCGTAAGCACGAAATCATCGAATTTCCTGGCAACTTCTGAACCGGTGACAACCAGGCTTTGGTGTTCGGTTCCAAAATGGATAGCGGTCTGTTTTGCCTCCTTCGTTTCATCCGGCATCTGACGATTATCTTCAAAGCCTATTGAGTAAGTATGAATGTGAGCGGTGCCGCTGCGTTTCATCAGGGCGACGATCGACGCCGAGTCCAACCCGCCGCTTAAAAATACACCCAGCGGTACATCGCTGACCAATTCCAAGCGAACGGATTCGGACAATTCGTACAATAAACGTTCTCTGCACTCATCATAACACCGGCACGGATCTTGTTGATGATCGGACCCGCATAAATCCCAATATTGATATTCGCTGATCTTCCCTTCCTTAAACCAGAAGCAATGACCGGGTAATAAGGTTTTGACACCGGAAAGGATGGTTTCCGGAGGCTGTACGGAACCCCAGAACAAGTATTGATTCAATCCCTTCTCGCTGATGATGAAGGGAACCCGCCGGCTGGAAAGAAGCGCCTTCAACTCAGAGGCAAAAATTAAGTTTCCATTCTGGACGCTGTAAACGAAAGGTTTGATGCCCAGACGATCACGCGCGGCAAACAGGCATTTTTCATGTCGATCCCATACGGCAAAGGCAAACATGCCGCGTAAACGGCCGACGCATTCCTGACCGTATTCCTGGAAGAGGCGCAAGACAACTTCCGTGTCGCAGGTCGAATGGAAGAGATGGCCCTTTCTTTCCAAAATGCGCCGTTCCTCCCGGTAATTATAAATTTCTCCGTTGTAAACGATAATAAAACGGCCGTCCGGCGTGCTCATCGGCTGATGGGCTGCAGGAGAGAGATCCAATACGGCCAGACGAGTCATCCCTAATGCCGACACCGAATCCGAATAAATGCCGCGATCATCCGGACCGCGATGTTTCATGGCATTCATCATCCTTTGAACCGCTTGGCGGTCCGGCCTGCCAACGATACCAGATATACCGCACATTAGAAAAGGCTCTTGTTAAATCCTGTCACCAGACAACGTATTGTGCCGTCCACTACCTTTACCGAACATGGACATGTCTCCTTGAACGGGAATCGATGCAGGGGGGGGGGGGGGGCCTTT
>JAFGEX010000185.1 GCA_016931355.1 bacterium | reverse complement strand
GGGCCATTCTCGAAGCCACGGTCGAATTGATACAGGACGGTAAAAAGGTTCTGCCTGAAATCATGGTCCCGGTAGTCGGCATCGTCAAGGAGCTCGACAATCAGAAAATCCTGGTGGACAAGGTGTACCGGGAGGTCTGCGAAAAATACCATGTCGATCATTTCGAGTACATGTACGGAACGATGATCGAAATCCCCCGCGCAGCCCTGACTGCAGGGAAGATTGCGGAAACGGCCGAATTTTTCTCGTACGGGACCAATGATCTGACCCAGATGGGATTCGGATTCTCCCGCGACGACATCGGCGGTTTCGTCCCGGATTATGTCGAAAAGAAGATCCTGCCGGCGGATCCCTTCAACATCCTGGATCAGGAAGGCATCGGCGAACTCATCCAGATCGGAATCGAACGCGGCCGCAGGACGCGTCCGAAACTCAAGGTCGGGATATGCGGCGAGCACGGCGGCGAGCCCTCATCCGTGGGATTCTGCCACCGGGTGGGCATGGACTATGTCTCCTGCTCCCCGTACCGGGTTCCCATCGCCAGGCTGGCCGCGGCCCAGGCCGCGCTGAAGGATAAAAAGGCCAAACCGGCAACTACCGCAAAGCCGGTCAGGAAGGCGGCCGTAAAGGCTCCCCTGAAGGCTGCGAAGAAGGCCGTCAAAAAGGCTTCTCAGAAAACGGCGAAAAAGCCTGTGAAAAAGGCAGCCGTGAAGCCCGCGAAAAAGGCAGCGGCCGGAAAGGCCAAAAAAGCGGTGAAAAAAGGCAGGAAAAAATAGGTCTGTCATGACCTCCGGGAGGTGTTCCGCATGATCCTCCGTATTGATCAGAACTGATCAATCCCTCCGGAGGCCGGCAACTCAAACGAAAAAGGGCACGTTCTGCGTGCCCTTTTTTATTCCTGATCCGTCATCCCCGCAATCCGCAATCAAAAATCCTTCGTCAATCGCCCATCTTCAATCGTCAATCGTAAATGTTTTTCCCCGATCCCCTATCCCCGAACTCCTAACCCCGATCAATAATGCCCTCTCGTGATCATCGACTCCCAATGGGTGTTCGAAAGCTCTCCTCTCAGGTTCGAATGGAGCAGCCTGTAATCCTTGTTCATGTTCATGTCCGCAAAAATAAAGACCACGCCCCCCTGAATGCTGTCATAGCTCCAGGTCTCGTACGGTTTCATGTCCGGTTCATTGGGATAAGGCATGATGTAATCCGGCGCTCCATACTGGATGTACACCCTGCCCCGGTCCGTTTTCCACCCTTCCTTTCCGAAAGCCGCGAAATGCTCATTTGCATGCCGGATTCTCTCCAGATAATCCATCCGGTACTCGTTGACGTTCGTGGAAGGATCCGTATCACGCGCCTTCCAGAAATCAAAAAGCCATCTGCGCTTCTTTTCCAGGTCGCCGACGCGCTCCCATTCCTTTTTATCCACATCCCGTGCGATGTATGCGGCCATGGCAAAATCCTGGTCCAGCTCCTCCAATGACATGCCTGAGAATTCACTGGCGTAATAGGACACATGGGTCTTGATTTCCGGCTGAGGCTGCTGCTGTTCGGACTTGATCCGGAAATGTTTTTGCCCGGTCGCGAGCAATGCCCCTCCCTCGTCCCGGACCTGAAGCGCCAGGCTGTATTCTCCTTCAGGGAGAAATCCGACTCGCAAGGCCCCCCATTCGACGCTGGATTCCCCGGCAACGGTCCTGTTTTTGACGGCCGGAGGGACGGATTCCACCGGATTGCCTGTTGAATCAACGACCGAGACGGTCAGGGCGTACGCCGATCCGTCCGGAAGCCGCGTCAGATTGTACAATTCGGCATAATAATAGAGGTAAAGATGATCCGTATTGTACCGTGCGCCCGGATTGGGAATCACCTTCAGGGAGTTTTTATAAAACGGATTTTCCCTGTCCGGAAAATTTGTTTCTATTTTGTAGGCCAGTTCTATGCCGCTGAGGAAGACCCTGTCTTGCGGGACCGCATCAATGCGGGCCTCAAATAACAGCGAATCCAGTCGGCCCGGCCTGAGCCTGTCTTCGGCAATCAAAACAGCCCGGTAATCGCCGGGTTCAACGGCCAGGCGGATGCGGTCGATGAATTCCAGGTCCCGCGCAAGAAAAGCCGTGTCCTCAACCGCCTGCTGGTATCTCCAGGCCCGAGTCGATTGCGGACCGCCTTGCCGGAAAAGGTTCAGGCTGAATAAAAGGTCGCATTGGAATCCGCCCGCCTCCCTGGACTGGTAAGCGAGGGCTTCGCCCTGAAGGGTGTAGTAAATTTCCCAATAAATCTCCTGCCCCTCATACCGGAAGACAGCCTGATCAACATGTGACAGAAAAGGCTGCGCCCCGGATCCTGTAATGAACCCGGAAAATATCGCAACCGCCGTCAGGCATTTTTTCATTTGACCGATCATTTGGAAACCCTTTCAAAATCCCCTGTTCCACCGGCAACAGGGCAGTTGACATCAGGCGCTTGACAGGGCCGTTCCCCGGCTGTTCCGAGCGGATTTTAATGTCAACTTCTATGCTGCCTCACAAGTAAAAGAAAAAAAAGAGAGGCCGGAAGAACCGGCCTCTCTTTCAATCATCCGACGACAACACGGCCTAGAAGAGGAACTTGGCCGTGAAGAACATGTTGTCGCTGAAGTATTCGGCGGTCCGGTAGGCGAAATCGAACGCGAATTTCACCCCGGATGTGAGGGGATACTTCACACCGAATCCGAACGACGGTCCCCAGATATAGGTCACGCCGCCCGCCGCATCCTCGCCTTCGTTCAGCGAATAGGTATATCCGCCGCGCACGAAGAACATGTCGTTGTAGTCCATCTCGACGCCCCCGGTCACCAGATCATTGGCGAAATTGTCGTTCCTGAAATTAGCCATGATCTGCACATTGGTCTTCTCAACCGGCTTCAGACCATAGGATAGGCCGATCTCAAACAACGAGGGCAGTTCGAATTTTTCAGACACGATCCGGAGATTGCGGTCCGGGGTCCCGGGCTTGACGTCCGGCAGGGTCACCCGGCGTTCCAGGTCCGTGCCGTCGAAACGCAGCGGGGCGCCGAGGTTCTTCAGTACCACGCCCATCTTGAGTCCGACCGAAGTCACGTATTGAACGCCCACGTCAATGGCGAAAGTGGAAGCCGAGGAGTTCATGATTTTTTCGCTGACCAGCTTGCCGTTGACACCCACGAAAATCCGGTCCGTCATGGCCTTGGAATACGTGGCTCCCATGGTGAGATAGTTTGGAGAGTACATCGCGCCTGTTCCCTCTGGAGAATCGGCCGTGGTGATCGGGATGTCGCCGAAGCCGATGCTCTGGAATGAAACGCCGAGGGTTCCGATGCCTGTTTTTACGCCTACCGCGCCGTAAGTGATGTTGATGTCTGCGATGTATTTCATGTAAGAGAACAGGGCTTCCACGCCTGCCGTGGAATTGCCCAATCCGGCCGGATTCCAGTACACGGCGTCTATGCCGCTGATGGAAGCCGTCGCGGATCCGCCGAGGGCCGTCCCGCGCGCATCCACCGGGATCAGCAGTTCCTCTGCGCCCGCAGTTCCCCGCTTCTCGGGATTGCCGGCCATCACACCGGCAACCACGAGAAACGACAGGGCAACTGTAAGCAGCTTTCTCATATTCATATGTGTCACTCCTTTGTTTCGTAAATCACGGGTTCTCGGGATGGCCGGTTTATATATGTTGGTACCTTGCCTCGCGGTTGATGACTGCCAGCTTGAGTATCCTGTTGCCGAAAGCGGTTTCGACATGGACCAGATACATGCCGCTGGCCACCGGCAGCTGCTGTTCGTTCAGCAAATACCATTTCTCGAACGGCGTGCCGTCGTCATGCTGGATGGTCTTGACCAGCTGTCCGGAGAGCGAGAACACCCGTATCGTGCATTTTTCCGGCAGGTTGTTGAACGTGACGAACTGGGTGAAGAAATCCGATTCGGCCTCGTTCTGCCCGAAATAGGGATTCGGGAACACATTGATGGTCTCGATCCTCTTTTTCGCCACTTCCTCGTTTTTGGCTTTTTTGTAGGGCGCCGTATCGATGACGTACTTTACGTTTGGATTGTTCGGCTTGGTGGTGAGGATTCGGAAAATGGTTCCCGTTTCAGGCATGGTCGAATTGTAAGTTCCTCCTGCAACGGAACCGCCGTTCCAGTTCACCAAAACCATCCGCCTCATGCAGTCCCCCTGTGTGCCGTCGAGGTAAACGTATTGGTCTCCCTCTGTCTGTATCTTGTTGACGAGCGCCTCGTATCCGGCCTGCCCCGGGGAATCGTCCTCAGGTATCACCCAATAGAATACGTCGGTGTAGGGATCGTTATCACCACCGGACAGCGAGTGATCCTCCGCCACCAGGTTGAACTGCCCGTTCGCATCCCAGTCGATCAGGTAAGGGAAGTACCTCACGTCATCATTCGGATCGGCAAGGTTCCCCACGTTCCACAGCTCGAAGGGTACATCCATCAGGACGCCGCCGGCATCCGCTCCGGTGACAAAAGCAGCCGGTTCATATCCCTTCCCCCCTGAGGCCGTGAACCTTATCTCGAAATCGTTCGGGATGATCAGGGGCCAACGGGCGCCGTCTTGGCTCACACGGTTTAAGAAATTCGCGTAGCCACCACCCATTGTAGCCGTACTCATGAACGTGTGTATTCCCCAAGCGCTTGCCAGAACCTGCTGGCGGCTCGGATCCGGCCTGTCGATCAGGTAGCCTTCCGAATCGACCATGGGATTTCCATCATAATCGATCAAAAACGGGAATCCGTTGTTGTTGAAGGCGAAGCAACCGATCTCCGGTGGATCCAAAGGTCCAGCAGCGTTCGCGACAACCTGGAAGTTCTTGAAATCATTGGGAGCGCCGTAAACCTTGAATTTCAGCCCATCCGTGATTGGCCAATCCTCATCTTTGGCACTCGATGTCTGATGGGCCTGTTCATCCAGAAGAACGCGGCCGTCCGTTGCATCCGTGAGCTTCCAGACCAATTCTCCGGTGTCCAGGTTGTAGAATGTGATCTCATAGGTATGGCCCGTGAGCTTCGTCGGATCCATAATCTCCGCAATGACGAATCCGTCCGTTGAACCGATAGTCTGGACATCGACCGTATCCAGAATCGCGGATTTCAGTTCTTCATCCAGCACAGGCTTTTGGGGAATAACAAGCACGCCAACTTGGCTGTTCTCCAAAATTTTGGGCGCCTCTTGGGGGTTGTAGGC
This sequence comes from bacterium, assembly GCA_016931355.1. Classification (GTDB taxonomy): domain Bacteria; phylum Zhuqueibacterota; class QNDG01; order QNDG01; family JABMRT01; genus JAFGEX01. The sequence continues at coordinate 4,375 of JAFGEX010000185.1, read as the reverse complement.
ATAGGCCGTGACCGCGAAATAGTACTCCTTGCCGTTGACCAGAGGGGCATTGGTCAGGTAATCCTTCGTAATCTGGTACTCGTAGCTGAGGCCTTTGTCCGATCCGAACTGTACAGGCATTTCGAGCAGGGTTCCGGCTGATTCATTGAATCCGAAATCCCAGATCGTCGTGATGCCGTTGATCTTGTCGATGGTATCCACGCGCTTCCACGGCCCCGCAAGAGTGCTGCCCTGCCAGACATTGTAGCCTTCGAATACATAACCTGAATTCGAGTACTCCACTGATTTCGTATCCCAGGTCAACATGAGTTCCTCGTCCGTCTGTGCGGCTAAAACGACCGGAAGCGGCGGGGGCGGAGGCAGGATAAAACTCTTGTTGTATGCGTTCTGAGCTATGGCGTCGTAATACTTCATCACCGAAATCGAGCTCATATTATCCGCACCCTGCCCCACCACCAAGCCTACCACGATATCCTTCGGATCGTTGGGAGGCAGCGTGAACGGACCGGCAGACAATCCCATTCTCATGTCTTTGGGAGGGGAGATATCTGCCATCAGCCAGCCCGTCCCCGAAACCGGGTCGCCTGCGAACGGGAACTTGGTTTCCGCATTTCCCTGAGAAGGATCTATCCAAGCCTCGCCGGTATTCCGGAAGCCCGAAGCAAAGAAGTAAGCATGTGTAGCGCCGTTGGTGCCTCCATACATACCGAGGTCTGGGTCCTCCATACCTGTAATCGGCGATCCGTTGATGTAGGCAAAAAACGCGGTCATGTCCAGGATCTTCATGTCCGGCAGGATTGTCCCGTCGGGCAGCACTGCGGTCTCGCCGGGCGCCGGTACGATCGGGCCCTGGAAGAAATCGCATGCCATGGCGGGCACCTTCACGCCGTACTTGTTGTCGTATCCATCGCCGTTGAACACATATCCGATTCCAAGGGTCGTGTCGCAGCCCACATAATCGTCGTTTCCATCCCCCAGATCCGGGTCAAAAAACACGGCCGCATACGTATCCTCCAGAGTCTTCGAGCTTTTGTTGATGAATCGGTATCTGAGGAATACCGTATTCCCGAGCGCTCCGGTCTGGTTGAATGCGAAAGCGGTCATTTGAACTTCGAGACCGATCGGGGCCTTCATGAATACGTCCACATGGCTTCCCATGTCGTTGAATACGCAGAACAGCATCTGGTCGCCCATGACTTCGGCCGGGCATCCCTGGGCAATGGCTTCCGCATCCACCGTCTCGCCCTTGTTGTACTTGTAGATCTTGTACTTGGGAAGGGTAGGATCGTCCGCCACAGTCCCCGGAAGAATCGCGCCGGGCTGGAATTCCGTTGCATAATCGCATGCTGCAGTGCGGATGTCGCCGTCGATTTTGCCCAACACCCACAATCCTGAAGTAAAGATGATGGAGGTGTTGCGCTGCCCCTTGGGATAGAAGAATCCATCTCCACCAGTGGCAGGATTTTCGGCGAAATGGCCGTCATTCTGGATGAAACATTCGATCTGGTTGATATCGAGTGTCTGGGCATCCGTGATGGCCGGCTTTGCCAGATTGCTTTTTCCACCCTGAGCCACATTTCCGGCTGCCGCGAGCAATCCCACACCCGCGGAAACCGCCAGAATCATGGAGAGAAGAAAAAGCCATGATCTATTCCGATTCATATTCGATTCTCCTTTACTGATGATTTGAATATGCCCCCGCATTCGCCGGGCGGCATTTCCATTCAACCGACGGATGCTACAGTTCGAATTTGACACCCATCCGCACCTGCCGCGGAGTTTGATAATACAGGGTTCCGCAGTCGGTCAGCACCGCCCCATACCACTTAACCCAATCTTCGCCTTGGGTGGCCGCTTTGACTCTGCCTGCATCCGTCTGCAGATAACCGTCCGTATCCGCTCTTCCGGTGCCACGCCATGCATCCAGCCAACTTTTGCTGCCCATGATGTTGATGGCCCACAGGTAAACGTTGAAACGCACCGGACCGAGTGTGTAGGTCTTGTCGAGCTTTCCGTCAAGCTGGTAGAACCAGGGCAGCCTGCTCTGATTCGGCGCTTCGAGCGGCGGAGGCGCATTGAATTCGTACACCTCGCTGTAGGCGTCGCCGGTGGGGATGCGCGTGTAGGCCGCACCGCTGTTGAAATCGAACTTCAGGTTCAGGCCGACATTGCCGAACGGCCTCATGCCGAATATTTCCGGTCCGTCCTCAGGCAGTGTACGCACATCCACATTGACCGTTCCCTTATGCCGGATGTCATATTCCAGAAACGAGATGACCTTCGGGAAGGTCGGGCTGTTTTCCTGCCAGGCGATGTCGTTGTGCTCGTCCGTCCTGGACCCGGTTCCCTGTGCCACGCTGTACGTGTAGTTCACCTGGGACTGGATGCGGGAAGTCCGGCGCAGGTTGAACGTTGCGGAGACGCCCTTGATGGTCCCGAAATCCCCGTTCAGCGTGAAGGTGCGCGCCGGGTATTCGGCGAATCCGGCAGCCGGGAAAATCACGCGGCGGGTCAGAAGGTCCCGCGTATCCTTGTAGAACGTCGTCACATCCAAAGACGCGTTCGAGCCGAACTGCTTCTGGAGTCCGAATTCATAGGAGGTCTGGCGTTCGGGCTTCAGGTTCGGATTGTTCAGGGGCGCAAAATATCCCGCTCCATACAGATGCTGGGAGAACGTGGTGTAGCCGCGATAGGCCCAGACCTGGTAGGGATCCGGGGGCTGCACGTATTTGCCGAACTGGGCATGGAACACGGTCATGTCCGTCACCGGGAAGCTGAATCCCAAACGGGGCAGCAGGTAGGTGTAGGTCCTCTCCTCATCCCAGTTCTCCGGCGCGATGGTATACGTGGACGTCGGGGTCAGTCTCGACAGGTCCTTCAGCGAGGGACAGCCGTTGCTCATGTATTCGAGGCGCAGTCCCGCATTGATGATCAGGTCGCGCAGTTCGATCCTGTCCTGCAGGTAAACGCCGCCGTATGTGGGATCTTGAGGCTTGTTTTTCAGCTCGATCGCTGTCTCAACCGGGACGCCGTCGAGCGTGGTCATGGACTGGTCCTCATCGACCTTGTTGCCGTATATGTCGTATCCGACCAGCCTCGGATTCAAAGCGGTGTAAATGTCGTACAGCGTGTACTTCGATGGATCTTTATTGACGATCCTGAGCCTCCCGGCAAGATCTCTCACATTCAAATTGAAATACCGGATCGTTGACATCTCGTATTCACCGCCGAGTTTCAACTCATGGGCCTTGCCGAACTGTTTGGTGAAATCGAGTTTCGCGGATATTTTTTCCTGCTCGTTTTTCAGAAAACTCCGCCGCGGGGTGCCCGGATACAGGATGTTGAAATTGTCGTCGAACGGGAGATAAAAATACCGTTCCTGGCTCAGATCCAGCAACGCGGGATTGACCAGCGTGTCGCCGTAGGCTGCGAAATTATCCCACAGCAGCATGTCGCCCGTGGTGCTGAAATCCTTCAGGTAGCTTGCCCCCAGAGTGTAGTACATCGTCGGGCTGAGGGTATGCGTGAAATTGAAATATCCGGAGTAATTCCCCGACAGGGTCTTGCCCGGCCGGTAATTTACAACGAACAGGTCCTGGGGATCATAGGCCTGGCTGGTTGCCTTTGTCCGCGACCAGGATCCCCCAACCTTCAGCCGGATCGGATTGAAATCGAACAGCAAATTGCCGTTCACAATCTGGCCTTCGGACCCTCCGCCGGGCACGCGGCCCGGGGCATAGTCCATAAACAGGTCAAGCGTGTCATATACGGCCGTCACGCCGTCGCTCTTGTACCACTTGCCCGGGATGGACAGGGAATCCTGCTGGAATCCATCGAACCAGGTGGCGTTGCTCTGGCGGTTATAAATTTGGCCTGCAACGAAGAACTTCACGTTCTTGGTTTTCGGCCAAACCGGGCCGCTGGCCGTGAGTACGTAATCATTATATCCGAACGAATAGAGCTTGTTGATCCCGAGGATTTCGTAGTCCTGGTTCTTGAGCGCCCAGAAATCGTCGGAGATCACCTCACCGGTGAGGTTGTACTTGGATCCGCCGGTCTTGATGGTCGTTACCGTGACGCCGGACATCTTGCCGCCGTATTCAGCGGACATGCCGCCGGTCTGCATCTGAACTTCCTCGATGGCGTTGCTGATGATGGACACGCCCAAATAATCGTCCGCGTCATAGTCGTCCTGCGGTTTGGTCACGTTGATGTTGTCCACGTAATAGGCTATTTCGTCCGGCCGGCCGCCGCGCACGTGAATCACGCCGTTGTCGTTGATCACACCGGCCATGCCGGTGATCACGGCCGCAACGCCGCGTATCGGCATCTGGGCGATGTCCTCGCCGCGGACATAGTGGATTTCATTGGTCTC
>JAFGEX010000184.1 GCA_016931355.1 bacterium | reverse complement strand
TGTCGCTGGAGGACATCCGGAAAGGGTTGAGCCGGGACACGCCGCTTTTCTTTTCCACGACGCGCGTGAACATCCGGTGGGTGGGCGGCAACTTCAAGCATGATTTTATCGTGCTCCCGGAGACCTGCGAGGCGGGCTCCGGAGCCGACCGGTTTTACGATACGCTGTTCGGATGCGTGTTCGGCGATATGGTCAACCTGGATACCATCAACAGGGATTCGGCCAGGCTGAAAAACCTCGTGGAGCGCGGGATCGTGGGCAAGGAAGCCCTTTGCCCCGAATGCCGGGTCGTGGGGGAAAAGTCGCTCACACCGCCGCAGGCCTCGCTTCTGGAAGAGATCGGCGGGATCCTGGACGATCCGAAGGTCCGCGAGGCCATCGAAACGCATCTCCATATCCCGGTGCGGGCGATCAGGCCGGTTTGGATCACAATTGAAAACGGCAACGCTTATATATCCACTGGGATACTCAATGAGGGGGGCGCACCGATAGATGAGGCATACGTCTCCAACCTGTTGAAAGAGGAGGGAGGCCGGATCAACAGGCCGGTGGACATCCTGCTGGGATTGTCCCTGGACCATCCATTCGTCAAGCGGCTGATCGCGTCGAAGAATCCCCACAGGGCCTATTATTCGCTGACCTTCATCGCCCATCAGCTGGCCCTTTCCCAGCGGCTGCTGGTCCCGTATTCGCCGTTTTTCCATCTGGTGAAGGAGAAGCTGGCTGCGGGCATGCGCAGCGCGCTGATCGAACAGATATCCGGAAAGGAGGCTGCGGCCTGATTTTTTTCTGTTCCATTCGAAGGATCTGATTCGGAAATGCGGGGCCGGAGGTTGTCCGGCCCCTTTTTCATTTCTGCAAATGAGCACGCCGCCTTAAAAGGGGTGTCTTGAAAGGATGAAACTGTCACGCGCCCCTATGGGTGGGGAGCGGCACGCGCATCGATCAAAATTTTCATTGCATTTTTTCATTTCCATGTTATTTTTACATTCAGGCTTCCGTTTCATCCCGGAAGCATCCCATCCATCCTGGAGAACACAGCATGTCTTCCAATGTACCGTTCCAGGGATTTGACATCCGGGATCCCGCCATGATTCAAGTCTATGAGGAAATCCGGGACTATGCGTATCATGACCAGCCCTGCCTTTTCCTGGGCCCCTCAGGGTGCGGCAAGGAATTCGCGGCCAGATTTTATTATAAAATATGGATTGAATCCGGACATGGGGGCGGTCCGTTCAATTCGGTCAACTGTTCCATGCTGACCGAGCAGTTTGCGCACAGCGAACTGTTCGGGCATGTGGCCGGCGCATTCACAGGAGCCAGCTTCAGCAAGCCGGGCCTGTTCGAGGCGTCGAACCACGGCGTCCTGTTCCTGGACGAGATCGGGGAGATGCCCCTTCTGAGCCAATCCATGCTGCTCAGGGCCATTGATCCGGAGACGCATACCGCCAGGCGCCTCGGCGGGAGCTGGGAATACAGCACCGAGTATGTGCGGGTCATCAGCGCCACGGACCGATCCCCGGAGAGTCTCCGGTTCGCCCTGCTGAACAGGCTCGGCATGCGCATCACGATACCGGGGCTGGATCAGCGGCCCGGGGACAGGGACAGCGCCGTCGTGTTTTTCGCCATCCGGGCATTCATCAAGCGGAAGGACCGGGACAAGCTCTATCAGGCCTTTTTCAACAAGGCCTGGCCGGCGCAGACGAAGGACGCCGACATGGAGAACGATCCGGACATTGCGGCGCTTGCAGGCGCCGCGGGTTCGCGCATCGTTCCACTCGTGGCAAGGCTTTCATGGCCCGGCAATTTCCGGACGCTCCGCATCGCCGTGGAGACCGCGATGCTCCGCGCGCGATTCACGGAGAAAATCAGCGACTTTGAGGAGGACATGCTGCGCTTCTTTGCGGCCCATGCGACGCGATACGGGGAAGGAAAACTCGCGGATCTCGTCCGCGTTTTCGTTTCCGGCGCGGAGGCGGATTTGGGGAATCCGCTGCTGCTCAGGCTGCAGTCCGCTGTGCCGGGCATGGAGGAAGAAGAAACACGCGCCTGGGCCCGTTTCCTGATATCCAGGGGCGAGGATGTTTTTTCGCGGATGGATGCTGAAAAATACTTCGACGTGCCCCCTGCCAGGAGGCGCACCCTGCAGGCCAGGCTGGCCGCATTCGTGGATGCCGGCATCCTGGATCGCGGCGGAGCCAAGGGCGGCGAGTACCGTTCGGCCATGGCCGCGGATACCATGGTCGTCCGGAAAAAAAGACATCCGGATCTTTTCCCCCTCCCGCAGCAGGCGGCGGAAGCGCGGCTGCATCCCGGCGACCTGGAAGCGCTGCTGTCCATGATTGAAAACGGGAAACGGGTTTTCATCAGCGAACGGCCGGGCGGCGATGCGGGCCTGGCCGTCGCCCTGGGCCGCAGGCTGGAACAGAAAAGGGCGGTCTATTATTTCAGGCTGGATGAAAAAGGGCTGCAGCGGTTTTTCGAACTCCTGGTGATGAAACTCACGGCGGCCGGAGAGATCGGCGACTCCCTGAAAAAGCAGATGGAACAGCTGCCTCCGGATGCTCTCGCCCTGATGCTGACCGGTTTCGTCAACAGGCTGTTCGGCGATGACGAGGATCCGGTGATCATTCTGGATGCTGTTCAATACCTGGTCGGCGCGGAATCCAATCGCGCCATGGAGAACATGGTCCGCTGCTGGAGCATCGGCGGCTGGATACTGGCGGGCGTGAAGCTGGACAACGCATACGAGGAACTGGGATTTTCCGAATTCGCGGTTGCGGCGGGGGTTTAAAAACGGGGCGATTCCGGGATTTCCGCATTGCGAAGGAGTCAGCCGGACGCTTACCCTGGCAGTCTTTTAGGGAACCTCTTTTTCCGCGGCGGAGAGTCCGGCCGGGAAACGATGACGTGTCCGTCTACAAACCGATTTCCCGTTTTAAAATATTCATCGACCCGAAACAGCCATAACCGTTTGTAACCGTGCTGAAATCGGCCTGGTAAATGTTGGGCTTGATGCTCAAATTGGCGGTCAGATATCCGGATAAATTCAAATCATACGCATACACGGTGAGCGTGCAGGACCCCTTGAATCCGGAATCGAGCTGCAATCGAACCGGCACATGCCCGCTTTCCGGCCGTAAAAAACGGTTCGAAACACGCCGGTCTCCGCATGCGACTTCGATTTCAACCATTCCGCAGTATTCATCCCGCGCCACATGAAACGACAACAGACGGTCCGCCGTGATGAAAATGCCGTCCTGAATCACGGGCATGCCGGGTATGGTTGTCTCCGCGGTCAATACCGGGAATCCCTGTCTCCGGCAGGTCAATGCATAAGTTCCGGTGTCCGGGAAAAAGGAGGCATGCCGGTATTCCCTGACGAACGCGCCGTCAATGTCCGTATACGCCAAAACACAGGAATCGGCGGCGGATTCTCCTCCCAGCTTCCGGATCCGCACATCCGCGTCGGTCACCAGGGTGCTGTCCGGGAAGTCCGTCGCCGGGTAGGCGAATTCAAGATGCACGAAGGAGCGCGGCCTTCCGTCCAATGTGTCGGGGCGGAGGACGCCGAAAACGTTCAGCATCGTTTCATGCCGGACGGGCTCCAGGACGGCCGGCTGCGGGCCGGGGGCTGTGGGATCATAGCTGTCGCACCGGATCCAGGCGGACAGGACGAGCATTCGGAAAAGGATTTTGACTGGAAAATGGTTTTTCGGTTTCATCCGTGAATCCATCCCTAGAATTGGATCGAATAGCCCATGCTCACCTCGGGAAAATAATTGGTGCCGACTCCGTACCTTGTTTCGTCGCTGCGGATATAAAACCAGACGTTTCTGTGCAGGGCGAACAGGACATTGCTGACGCTGACATTCAGGAAAGCGTTGTCTGCGCCCAGATAGCGGGCCAACTGGGCGCCGAATCCCTTGCGCAGCCGCTTTTTGACGCCGAAGTCCACCTGAAGGATATAGGGCATGCGGATATTGTTCTTTGCCGGGGTCACGACCTGCGGCCAGGAGCCGATGACATCCAACAGGGGATCATAGTAATAATAATGGGCGTAGCCGCTTTCCTCCGTTTTGGGCAGACCGGACAGAACGCCGATTGAACCGCTGAATTCCAACGCCGGATTAACCCGATGGTTGAGTACGGTCTTGAACGCGTGCGGCCGGTCATAATCAAACAGATGCGATCGGCCGTTCATGATGTGCGGATATTGCCGCGTGCTGCGGCTCCACCCGTAGCTGATCCATCCCGATGTCTTCCCCAGGGAACCTTTCACGAGCAGTTCAAATCCATAGGCTTCCCCGCGGCCCTGCCGCAATTTATCGAGGAAGGACGGCGCAGCCAGCTGGCTGGCGTTGTAATCATAGGCGTAGGTCCTGTAGAGGTCCTTGTGGTAGATGTCCAGGGAGAGCCGGATGGTCTCGGACAGGTCGGCTTCAAACCCCAGAATGGCCTGGCGGGAGGCGCAGGGCGGCCGGCTGGCCAGGGGGAAATACGTGTCGAGATACTGGCTCATCTCATATTCCTGCGTATTGATGCTGACGATGTACTGCAGGTATTGCCCCCAGGCCGCCTTCAACCGGATGCGGTCCGAAAACGACGCGGCGGCGTTCAGGCGGTATTCGCGGTTCCATCGGGTCTGCGTGCTCATGTTGGAGTACCGGATACCGGGCCGCAGGGAGAATAATCCAAGGTCGATCTTATATTCACCGTATGCGGCCGTCACCTCAGGCCGGTTGACAAGCTCTCCCTTGCTGTACCCGTTGAGCCGGATGTCGTTTTGAAAAGCGTACCGGTTCCATTCGCCCCCGATTTTGAGCTGGCTGCCCCTCCAAAGCCGCATGTCCAGTTTGGAATGCAGGCCCGTGTCCCGGATTTTTGCCCGGATGACGGTTTCCATGAACAGTTTGGTCCTGTCGTCCTCCTCGTCGACATATTCGAAGTCGAGCAGGGACCGGTTTCCGGCCGAAAAGGATGACCGGTACACCTGCGTCTGCCAGTAGACATTCGGATGAACGACGCTTCTCAATATCCCGGAGACGGCCTCGTTTCTCCAGCGGATGTCGAAGCCGAAATCGTAATCGTCGAAGATGTCCGTGTCGAACGTGTTCCGGATGTAATTGAAATAACTGTCCGATCGGAAATCCAGGTCATCGAGGGAACGGAAATACCGGAGGGAAAGCTGATGCCGGTTCGAGATTTTCCATGTCATCGTGCCGTTCATGTCATAAAAATAGCTGGGCGCGTCGAGAAGGAAATAGCTGATCAAATCGCAGTACCAGCGGCCGGACATCATCATCGTGATTTTCCGGCCGACCGGGAAGTCCACCACGCCGTTGGAGGTGGCCGTGCCCGGCGCGATTTCGCCGTGCAGTTTCCGGTTGTTCCCCTCCCGGGTGGTGATGTACAGGACCGAGCTGTTCCTTCCCCCGTATTCCGCACCGAATCCGCCGACCATCAGCTCCACGGCCTTCAGGGCGTACACGTTGAATAATCCGGAGGACCCGACGAAGTGATAGGGATTGAAAATCGGCACGCCGTCCAGGAGGATGAGATTCTCCCCCGTGTCGCTGCCGCGGACCGCATACAGCGGAGAGAAGGGATCGATCGATTCGATGCCCGGCAGATGTTTAATGGCCCGGAATACATCGTTCCGGCCGGCTGGGATGCGCCGGATCGCCTCGGCGTTGATGGCCCGGTGGCCGGTCTCAAGACCGAGGTCCGCGAGTTCGGATTTTTCCGCGATGATGGACACAGCCTGAGTTTCGATCACCTTGGGCTCAAGCGCGGTGTCGGAAAGAATCCGGCTCTGGTCCGTCAGCGTGACGGAAACCTCCTTTTTGTCATAGGCGATATGGCTGAATTCCAGTGTGTATCGGCCCGGTGCCAGGCCGGTCAGCGCGAAAAAGCCGTTTCCGTCAGAGGCCGTCCCCCAATCCTTGCCCTGGATCAGGATGTTGGCGCCGATGACGGTTTCGCCTGTGCTCCGATCGGTCACATATCCGGAGATCGTCAACCTGGCTGCAGCCAGGGGATTCGCTGCGGCCAGGAAGACCGCGCCTATGAGAAGCGCGCGCCGGTTCACAGCTGCACCCCGGCCCGGACGAAAAGGCCCGCCTCAAACGTGAAGCCGTGCGAATACACGTAATAAACGCCCTGCTGAATTCCGATCCCGAAAATCACGGACCGCGCGTCTCTGGGCTGGAATTGAACGCACTCCGCAAAGGATAAATCGCAGATACAGGCGTCGACCCATTCATGTTCCGCCGTTTTCATGTCTTTCCAACGGTTGATGCCAAGCAGAAAATTGGACCGGAGCTGGACCATCCAGGACAGATTCAGGCGATAGGATAGTGAATGGTTCATCAATCCCCATTCGATGGATTCAAAAAGCCGTTGGCGGCGATACCGGAGGAGCCC
>JAFGEX010000183.1 GCA_016931355.1 bacterium | reverse complement strand
CGGATGATTCCGGAACCGCTCCGGCCGGCTGCGACTACGGGAGCGAATACAGCAGGGAGGAAATCAATGCGGCCGTCATCGGCGGCGGTGATGCTCAGGGCAAAGATCTCTGGGGGCACGGCACCCATGTTGCGGGCATAGCGGCTGGCAGCGGCCGAGCCTCGGGAAACGGCCGCCCTGCCGGGACTTACGTCGGCGTGGCGCCGGATGCGGAACTGATCATCGTCAAATCCGGAAACGAGGAATTCCTGTCCAGCTACATCATGGACGGAGTTGATTACATTTTCAGCAAGGCACAGGATTACGACGCCTCCAGACCCGTGGTTGTCAATCTCAGCGTGGGCACGCATCTGGGGCCCCATGACGGGACCAGTCTGTTCGAAAGATTCATCGACCAGGAATTGAACGGACAGGGCAGGGCGGTTGTTGTCGCATCCGGAAACGAAGGAAACCGGGCCGTGCATGCGGAGGCTTACCTGGCTCCGGGTTCCGGCCCGGATACGGTTCAGGTCGGGATCGCCGTGCCGCAGAATGAACCGGGAAGACGGGATGCGGTCCGGCTGGACATCTGGGCGTCCAGGCATTCGGACGTGGAGGTGTCTGTACGCACGCCCGCAAATGAGATTCTGGGTCCTGTGACGGCCGGGGACATCCGGGAGTGGGAATCCGCTGAAGGTCATGTGTATGTGGACAATGCCTCCGGCGGCATGTACCCCATCAACGGGGATGTGGAAATTCTGGTCGATCTTGAAGACGCGGCAGGCGACGGAGGGCATTCCGACAATCTGAGCGCCGGCGTCTGGCGTCTGGAATTCAGGGGAAGCGCAGGCAGGCTGGATGCCTGGATTTACCAGAGCGACTTCTCCGATGCGGCGTTCACGAGTCACGCGTCCTATTCCACCCTGGTAGCGGAACCGGGCAATGCCGTCTATGCTATCACGGTCGGATCCTATGTCACACGCGTTTCATGGCCGAGCCTCCTGGCGGATCCCTGGGGTCCGGGCGGTTTGGAGGGAGGCAGGCTTTCCGCTTCCTCCAGCCCGGGGCCGACCCGGCCCGGCGATTTTTTCCCGGACACGCGGAGGAAGCCCGAAATCGCGGCTCCGGGAGAATATATCGTCTCAGCCCTGTCTGTCTTCAAGACAAATCCTGTTTCCGGGTACATGACGGCATCGGACAGCGTCCACCACGCGTGGAACGGCACAAGCATGGCTGCGCCGCATGTCACGGGCCTTGCCGCTCTCCTGCTGGAATCCAATCCGGGCCTGGATCCGGTGGATATCCAGAATACAATCATCTCCACCGCGAAGCAGGACGGTTTTACCGGGGATATCTGGAATCCGCTGTGGGGATTCGGCAAATGCGACGGTCTGGGGGCCATGCGCAAAACATCCATAGGTGAAAGCGATGGTGCAACGCAGCCCGGCCCGTACCGTACAGCCTGGAATTTCCCCAATCCCTTCAACAGCGTCACGGTTCTTTCCGTCCGTTTTCCGGATCGCAGGCCGGGGATGCCCGCCCCTGCCCACATGGTCATCCTGGATCTCAGGGGGCGGCGGATCCGCGCGCTCCCGGTTTCCTGCACCGGGGACGGCCTGTGCCGGGCTGTCTGGGATGCAAAGGACGATAAAGGTTTTCCCGTGCCGTCCGGCATCTATTTTTTCAGGCTGCGTGCACACGGCGCTCCGGTTGCGGGCAAAATGGTGCTCGCCCGGTAGCGGACACCGACGGCTGCAACATTCCCAGAAAGGCTCCTGTCACAGGACGAAAAGGAAACATGTTTGAACAGTTGAAAAGGCTCACGCGGCACACGGCTGTTTACGGAATCGGGCATATTTTGAGCCGCTTCATCGGTTTCCTCCTCCTGCCCATACACACCAACTATCTGAAGCCCGACGTCTATGGGCTGGCCTCCCTGCTTTTTTCTTCCCTGGCCATTCTGAACGTGCTTTTCACCTACGGCATGGACGTGGCTTTTCTGAGGTATTTCATCCTGGCGGACAGCCGCGAGGAAAAGCGCCGCATATTCGGCACCTGTTTTTGGATGATTCTGACATCCAGCCTTTTTTTGTCCGGCATTTTGTTCGCCTTTCCGGCCCTGTTCTCCGAATGGATTTTCCGGTCTTCCGCATACCGGTCCCTGATCCGGATCTCGGCCGGCATCCTGGCCGCGGATGCCTTGTCGCTTCTGCCCTTTCTCATCCTCCGGGCCGAGGAGAAATCAGGACAATTCGTTTTCCAGAAGGCTCTGAACATCCTCGCCAACATGGTTTCCAACATCATTCTGGTGGCATGGCTCGGCAAAGGCCTGGAAGGCGTTTTCATCAGCAACCTGATCGCGTCCTGCCTGACCCTGTGCACCTTGGCGCCGGTAGTCATGCGATGGCTGCGTCTGGTTTTCAATTTCCGCATTTTGGATTCCATTCTGCATTTCGGACTCCCCTATATCCCGTCCGGCCTGGCCGTGATCATCATGGACCAGATCGGCCGCTTTTTTCTGGACCGGATACGGGGCCAGGCTGCAACCGGCATTTTCAGCGCCAATTACAAAATCGGCATGTTCATGGCCATTCTGGTGGCGGCCTTCCGTTTCGCCTGGCATCCCTTTTTCCTCTCCGCATCCAGACAGGACGATGCACCCCGGCTCTTCGCCAGGGTTTTCACGTATTTCCTCTGCCTGACCTTTTTCTTTTTTCTGGCCGTATCGCTTTTCGTGAAGGAGATCATCGGATTCCGCATCGCCGGTTTCCGGCTTTTCGGAGAAGGATACGGCATGGGAGCGGGTATCGTACCGGTGATCCTCCTTTCGTACATCGCGTACGGCGCATACCTGAATTTCATGGTCGGGATCCATCTGAAGAAAAAAACGGCGGTCCTGCCGTGGATCACCTGGATCGGCGCAGGCACGGCCATCCTGGCGAACAGGCTCCTCATCCCGACATGGGGCATATCCGGCGCGGCCTGGGCCACTTTCCTGGCCTATTTCATCATGGCCGCCTCCCTGTACCGGGTCGGCAGGCGTTTGTATCCGGTGCCCTACGAATGGGGGAGAGTGTTGAAAATTGCGGGCATCGCCAGCCTTCTGGCCGCATTGGGAGCGTCGGCCCCTGCGGGCGCCCGTGTCTGGGTCCGGGGATTGTTGATGCTGGGGTTTTTTCCACTACTCCATTTGGCCGGATTTTTAAAAGCGGACGAGAAAAGCAGGCTGAAACGGCTTTGGATGCGCAGGATATGCCGGCAGGGATGAAATGAAAAGGGTATTGCTGGTCGCCTATTATTTTCCGCCCATGGGCATGGGCGGCGTGCAGAGGGCGCTGAAATTCGCCAAATACCTGCCGGAGTTCGGCTGGAAGGCGAGCGTCCTGACGGTGCGCGAGACCTCGTATTACGCCAGGGATGAATCCCTGCTGAAAGAGGCAAAAGGGGCGGACATCATACGCACGGAATCCTTTGATCCCATGCGGCTGTTCCGCGTCAAATCATCCGGAGGACTCCGGACGGGCGAATCACGGGATTCCCT
>JAFGEX010000182.1 GCA_016931355.1 bacterium | reverse complement strand
GCGGATTGGGTGGGATGGGACGGCGACACAACCGCAACCAAAGACTCCAGTTACGCGACAGAACCGAGGCCTGTCCCGAAGTCCGGGGACGGCATCCCCTGGGCGGTTGTCACGGCAAAGCCGGCAGTCACCATCCTGGTCTGGCCCGAATCCAACAGGTTCTTCACGACCCTTTCGGACAGCACGGGCTTTTACGAGATGCAGGGCCTGCGTGAAGGCGAATATGTCTTATCCTCGTTTGCCGCGGATCGCATGCTGGAATACTACCAGGACTGCACCGATCCGTCCAAAGCCGGACTCGTCAAAGTGGACGGCGTCCATGCCGCTGAGGGTATCGACTTCAGCCTGTATCCGGACATGGCTGACTGGTGGAGAAACAATCCCGCAGAGGACATGACGAATCCGCTCTCCGGCACGGTCTGGGACGAGTCCGGGAATCCGGTGCCGAATGCCCTTGTTTATCTGCTCGATGAGGGAGGCAGGCCCGTAACCTCCGTGCAGACAGACGCACAGGGCAATTATGCGTTGCCTGTGTCTGTGAACGGCAATTACCTGCTACAAGCCAGCTGCATCGGATATTCAGCATCGTTCAACGGGGGAGCCCCCAGTGCGGACGAGGCCCTGCCCTTTAATTACTCGGGCCAGTCCCTCAGGATTGATCTCTATCTGGAGAGCGGTTCGCATGCGGATCAGCCGGGACCTGCAATCCCCAACACACTGGTCCTGCTGGGGAATGTTCCGAATCCATTCAATCCGGAGACGGAGATCCGTTTCAGCCTGCCTGAGCACATAAAGGTGACGGTGCGCATCTACAACATGGCAGGGCAGGAAATCGAAGTGATCCGTAAAGGGCTGATGGATGCGGGAGAACGCAGCGTCAGGTGGCGGCCGCGGTCCGCCCCGAGCGGAATCTATCTGTACAGGATCGAGACGCCACGGTCCGTGAAGAACGGGAAGATGATGCTGATCCGGTAAACCCATACAAAACTGCCACGCACTTTTAATATGCGTGGCAGTTTAATCGGCCCGCTCAGAAAAAAAAGAAGGTAACCTGATATCAAAAAGTTACCTTCTTTTTTTGCCTCAGGGAGGCTCGCATATCAGACCTCCGGGAGGTCGGAACACGCATGGACGAGAAGATCGGACAAGTGACGATCGAAACAACAGAAAATGTCTGTACTCCCGGATGCCCCCCGCTTATCCTACGGCGCCTCCACATTGACCAGGGTCTGAACGATCCAGGTATCCGGATAACCGAGTCCCACCGCCTTTTGCCTCAAGGCGTCCGCTTCCTTGCGCGTCCTGAAATCGCCCACCCGCAGCTTCCACAGGGGGGATTCGAATTCCACATACACGCGTTCATTGAACTTGAAAAGGGCCTTTTTCTTCTCCTCCTGAGCCCTGTCCATGTCGCTGACGCTGAGCAGCTGCACCCGGAACCCCGTCACCTGCCGGGTTTCCTTCACCGCAGCCGCCGCGGCGGTCGCGGTTGCTCCGGTCCTGTCCGGCGCGCCGGATGCCGTGCCGGACTGACGGACGATGATGTCCTTTTCGTTCAGGGACAGGGGATCGAACTCCTCGATGAAACCGGACTCACCTGTCCGCGATCCGTCCTCCGGCTGCTCCGTGCGTCCGGGTCTGGACGAAGCGCAACCCAAAACACCCGCAATCAAGACCGCAAAACACATGATATTCCTGGCCATTACGCTTGTCCTTCATCATTTCCCTGTTAACGGCCCAATGTAATCAATTTCCCCATCGACTTCAAGACGTTTTTAAGGAAAGCGGCCGAACGGCTGGACTGGAATAATTTTTTGAAAACGTAAAATGCTGTTGACATTTTTTATTATTATTCTAACTTTCCCTAGTCCGCATCTGCTGCTGACGGACAATCCTTGATCAGGCATCATCGTTCTCGAAAAGCTCACCAACAAACTTGGAGGGATGTATGAAGAAGAGAGAAGGCATTGCCCTGTTGGTTGCACTGACGGTTCTGGCTTGCGCTGCTGCGTTTGCCAGCAACGGCACCCAGATCGGGACCGTGGGAGCCAGGTCTACGGCCATGGGCAGCGCGTTCCGCGGCCTTGCGGACGACTGGAGCGCGGTTTACTTCAACCCGGCGGGCCTCACCCAGCTGGATGCAAAATGGACGATCGGCGCATCAGCAGGATACCTCATGCCGAGAGGAAGCTATCAGGCCTATGCATACCCGACGAATCCCTTTGCCGGCCTTTCCACTGCTGAGGTGGATGCCGCGGCCAGAAATTTCCTGGTCCCGGCTTTCAGCATCTTCTACAAGGCATCGGAGAAACTGACCGCGGGTCTCGGCGTATACGCGCCGAACGGACTGGGGACCGAATGGAACCTGATGTCCGTTCCCGCCTCATACGGGAATACCGGCGCGATATCCAAGGAAAACGAATTCTTCAGCGACCATCAGGTCATCGACATCGCGCCCACGGTCGCCTATCAAATCACGGACAAACTGTCCGTCGGCCTCGGCCTCAAGTACACGATCGGCAAAATGGCCATCGATCAGGTCATGCTGCCGCAAACCAGGCTGATCATGTATCAGAATGCCGGCGGGGCACTCCAGCTCGCCCAAATCGATCAGTTGCTCGGCGGAATCGCTCAGATAGGAGCCGCGATGCAGAATCCGGTTGATCCTTCCCGCATCATGGTGGAAAACAACCTTGAAGGCGACGGGTCCGCCATGGGCGCGAATCTCGGTCTTCTGTTCAAGGTATCAGAAAAGCTGTCCATCGGCGTTTCAGGCAGATACTCCACGGATCTGAAACTGAAAGGGACGTATAAGCTGACTGCAGGCATGCCGAATTACCAGGCGCAGATTGATGCATTAGCTGCCGCAGATCCGGTCAATGTTGGGCCTTACGCACCAACCCTCAAGGCTACCTTCAACGGCCAGAACCAGTCCTTCGGCAATTACGAAGATGTCGAAGCCGAACTCCCCCTGCCCCTGGTTGTGGGCGGCGGCATTGCTTTCAAGCCCAGCGAAAGGCTGACCCTGACCGCTGACGCCACATATACCAACTGGAGCGCATGGGATGAAGTAAAAGTGATGAAAGACGACGTGGAATTGAACAGCCTCGGGCTGGACTGGGAAAACACGATCGAGATCGGAGCAGGCGTGGAATGGCTGGCCAAGCAGATGGAATGCAAGAGCCTGTTCCTGAGGCTGGGCGGATACACGGTCAATTCACCGGTCCCGAACACAACCATGAACCCGACCCTTCTGGATCCCGCCCGCCGTTACGTCGTGACTGCCGGCGTCGGCCTGGCCATGGGCAAAATCGTCGTGGATCTGGCGTATGAACGCGTCATTTTCGGCGAGAAGGACATCCCGGCCTCCGAATATGATCCGGGCGAATCCGGCCACATGCTCAACTACGCAGGCATTTACAACTTCAACGCCAACGTGTTCACGCTCGGTGTTTCCGTAGGCCTGTAATTCTGTTTTTTTGACCCTGGGGTTCACACCGGGGTTCTCATACTAAAAAGCCGGGGTACTGCCCCGGCTTTTTTATTTCCAAACTGCCACGCATTTTCAAAAGTGCGTGGCAGTTTAAACGCTGGCTACACCGGGTGCCACATTAAAAAAGGCCGGGATTTTCAAGTCCCGACCTTTTTCATTTTCGACTCGATCCCGGAATCCACCCCGGGGTTGATCCGGTCATTTGATCAGCATGACCTTGCTTCTGGCCTCGAAGGATCCTGCCCTGAAATGAACCAGGTAAACGCCGCTGGCTACCGGGCTCAAGGATGCGTCCTTCGCGTCCCATAGCGCGGTGTGCCAGCCGGCCTTCATCTCGCCTTCCGCCAGGACGCGCACGATTCTCCCCTTCATGTCCAGGATCCTGAGCGTAACCAGTGCCTTTTCCGGGAGCTGAAAAGGAATGGCTGTCAGCGGATTAAACGGATTCGGATAATTCTTCGAAAGCCCGAAGGCCTCCGGAACGGCCGCATGGCCCTCCACGGCCGAATCATGACGCAGGTTGAAGATTTCCTTGCTCCACTTCTCGTTCCCCTGCGTGTCCTCCGCGCGCACGGCCCAGTACAGATCCGAAAAGGGCTGTGGCCCGATTCCGATCGTGGTGTCCCGGCCGTTCGGGACGCGGACCGTGCCCTCGCCGGTCAGGGTCGGATTCGGGCTGAATACGAAGCTGTACCGGATGGAATCCTCCTCATCCCTGTTGGGCGACCGACCCCATTTGAAAATGATGTCATCATCCCATGAAACAAGATCCAGCCCGTCCACAGGTTCGAGCAGGGAGAAATCACCAGGCGGATCGGGCATGGAGCGCACCTTCACCTGAAGGCTGCCCGAAGCCGTGACGCCGTAACTGTCCGTCACGCGAATCAGGACATCCGTGTCGCCGTACCAGTCGGCTGCGGGCTTCAGGATGATCTTCTGCGCCGCCGTATCCAGCGTCACCTGGATGATTCCTTTCCCGTCGAAGCGGATATCCAGCTGTTCGAACAGGTCATTCCCGTCCGTGATCACGGTCGGGAGCCAGGCGAACGAGGCGGACCATTGGCCGTCCTCGGGGATCTCCACAACCGGCAGGTTCTGTATGAGCGGCGGGAGGTTTGGCGTGTAGAAGGCGGCTGTCAGCTCGAGGCCGCTGTTCATGGTCACCTGAACGGTTGTCTGCGTGTCCGTGACCGCGCCGCTCCATCCGAGGAATTCATATGTCGTGTCCAGAACGGCCGCGGTCACCGTGACCTGCCGGCCGGGCTCGTACCAGAAGCCCGGCGGATTGACCGTGATCTCGGCGCCCGGCGCATAGACCGGGTCCGTCGCGATTTTCAGCCCGTACTGGGTCTGCCAGGAGGCCTGCTCCGTGACCGGTCCCTGAACCGGAAACAGGATGGCACTCGCGGATGCGGTGACGGAACCGGTCCCGGTGCCGGTCCAGCCCGTGAACCGCATGCGCGTCCCGTCACCGGTGTCCACGAGGCTGTCCACGGATACGGACGCCTGCGTGCCCGCCACGTACCAGCCTTCCCCGGACGGATTGCCGTATCCGGATTCAACTTTCACATAATGGGAGGAACTGTAGGAAGCGGTGAAATTCTGTACAGAGGCGGAAGTGATGCTGATCTGATGCTCCTGGGCCTGGCCGTCGCTCCAGGACAGATAGTTGTAACGGTTCTGAACGCCGTCCCCCTGGGGCGATACGGCGTTGATCTGATGATTTTCGCCAGCCTGCCAGTTGAACACGATCGGCGAGGTGTACTCCGTCCCGTCCACGATCACCTGAAGCCCGGTCGGCTGCGTGTCAATGACCACCCTGCCCTTGACGAAATGGGCGGTCAGGGCCTTGGGGCCGTCCACCAAAAGCGCCAGCGGATTCTGGGTACCGGTTGCCGCGCCGCTCCATGAGGAAAAACCATATCCGGCCTGTGAATTGCCGACTGCGGTCAGAGAAGCAGTCTGTCCGCCGTCCGCCCAACCGCCTTGAAGACCCAGCGGGCGCACCGTACCGGCTCCCTCGGGATCGATCCCGAGGCTGATGAAGAACTGCTGCTTCCAGGCTGCCTGTTCGGTCACAGGCCCGCCCAGCGTCAGGGTTTTCACACGGTCCGGTCCCGTGTAGCTGCCTGTGCCTGTGCCGGTCCAGCCGGCAAAGAAGTAACGGTTGCCCTCAATCTGGCCCGCGGATGAGTCCACGGATATCGTGGCCTGTCCGCCTGCGTCGTACCAGCCCGCGCCTGTCGCTGTGCCGCGTTCCGTGAGCACGGTAAGCTCGTACTGCGTGGTCATGTTCAACGTGACGGTCTGATCCGTGGAAGGCGTGGTATAGGTATGGGATTTCTGGCCCCCGTCGCTCCAGGATCCGAACAG
>JAFGEX010000015.1 GCA_016931355.1 bacterium | reverse complement strand
TGTTTTTGCTGAAGAGAATATCTGAGCAGGGATGGGAGGGAGGGTATGAAATCCGTAGACGGGCGCATTTCCCGCTGCATGCTTCGCAGGATGCGGGTATATCCAGGGATGCATTTCCCTGTAAGACAAGGATTCCACGACTCCTGTTGCCGGGAGACTCAGTCTCCCAGCTGTACGCGGCCGGGAAGCTGCTGTGAGCGGTCCGGATATCCATATCAATCATCTGTGCAACTGTTTATCAGCCCCAAAAACACGAAATTAATATAAGGGATACCCGAGACATTGTCAAGATGTAAAAACAAAAATGGCACGTTATTTGTAGGATTATAGAAGATCAGGGCGGGAATCGACTGTAAAACCTATTTCCCTGAGGAGTTTCCGCAGAAACTTTCTCTCGAAAACATCCGGATGGACAATCTTCCCATTCCACACCAGAATATCCAGGTCCATGATCCTTGGAGCATAGCGGTCCGCCGTTCGGATTCTGCCCATCCGGCTTTCGACCCTTTTCAGCATCCGGTCCAGTTCAGTCCGTCCCAGGGGAGTACGGATGCGGTATACCGCGTTCATGAAAAAGGGTTGCGGTCTTCCGCCCACGGGTTCCGTCATCAGGGGACCGGACTCGGCTGTCAGAGTGAAAGTCTCTGTCAAAATTTTCCTGGCCTCTCGGATGCTGCGGTCGGCATGGATATTGGAACCTGCCCCGATGATCGCATCATTCAAGCTTCCGGCTTTGGGCCGCGGGCCTGCCCGCCGCCTGCGCGGAGACGAATTCCGTTTCTGCCGGGATGAAAGCATGTCCCCTCTCACCGTTTCCCCGATGCAGCATCTGCAGGAGTATTCCGTGAAGAATGCCATGAACCGGCGGCCGTCAGGGCCTCCGGTTGGCCGTACAGACGACAGATACGGAATCCGAATAACGCAAAGCGTACGGCTTGTCCACTTCGACCAGCGCCCGCATGACGCGTGAATCCTCCATGGCCAACCGGAGAACGTCATGCGCCAGGGTTTCCAGCAAATTGTATCTCTTGGTTTCAATCAGCTGCATGATCCGCCTTTTTAATTTTTTATAATCGACGGTGTGCATCAGCTCATCCGTCTGGGCGGCGCGACCCACATCGCATTCCATTTCCACATTGATGACCACGTCCTGAGGCATGTCCTTTTCCCATTCCTGAACGCCGACCAGCGTCCGGAGCCGGAGATTTTTTATGCGGATCAACAAGGGCCCTCCCTTCTCTCAGAGTACATGCTCCCCCCCGTCCACAAAGAGGATTTCTCCGGTGACAAAGGTGTTGTCCAGCAGATAGGCGAGCGCAGACAGGATCGCCCCGGGATTTCCCGCCTGCCGCATGGGGATCCGGTTTCCCATTTCTTCGAAATGCGCGTGCGTGTCGCCTGCAGACGGCAGGATCAGGCCGGGGGCGATCCCGTTGACGCGGATGTCCGGTCCCAGTTCCTTGGCCGCCATTTCGGTCAGGTCGGCAAGGTTTTTCTTGAAAAGGCTGTAGGCAAAATAGGAAACGAGGCGTCCGGTTATTTTCGTATCCAAAAGGTTGATCACCTGTCCCTTGCCGCAGATGCGCGCAAAATCACGAATCAGAAAAAACGGCGTCCGGAGGTTGATTCTGAACACGCGGTCAAAAAGATCCGGCGGGGTATCCCGCAGAGAAGCCCTTTCAAAAACAGAGGCGTTGTTGACCAGCAGGCTGAGATCCGGAAATCGGGAATGAACTTTGGTGATCAATCCGAGGGATTCGTCCGGGTCGTTGAAATCGCTTTGAAACAGGCAACATTCCACGCGCCCGCGAATCTCATCCGCTGTTTTCTCCGCACCCTCCGACGACCGGTTGTAATGCAGCGCAATCTGATATCCGCGTGCGGCCAGGTTTAACGCCACGGCCCTGCCGATGCGCTGGCCCGCTCCCGTAATCAAAGCGGCCTGTTTCATAACCCTCTCCGCTGGTCGATGAAAGATGGACAGACCTGTCCGTAAAAGGATGCCTGTCGACCGGGCCCAAAGGACCGGCGGTTAAAATAAGATGCATAGAAAATCAAATGGGATTCTGCGAACCGGCGCAGCAAAAGGCTTCGGACGAATGGCCGGAAACCTGTACGCCGGGTTCTGACGGACCTGACCGCCTTTGCGTTCAACTGGGATCCATGCGCGGACCGGCTCATCGGATCTCGGGCATCAGAATCATGCCGCCTGCGAACCAGTCATTCATCTTTTGAAGCAAGGCGCAGGCGCGGTCCGGCAGACCCCTTCCGAGAAGAGGGTCTGCCAGAGCGCGGTAACAGGCGATATAATCATGGCCTATCGAACGCATGACGTCCGGATTGAGACGGCAGGCCCGGGCGATGGGCCCCATTCTTTCCTCGTTGAGGAAGAGATCCTCAATCTCCCGGTCGAGGGGGATCCCATCGGCGGACTGCACACCGTCCGGATTCAGAGCCAGGGTCAGACCGGACGATTGCAATTGTTCTCGCCTGTTGTACAACCATTCATGATCACAGTCCATCGAAAATTGAACAGGCCTGTCCGGCCAATTTGCCTGGATGAGGGTCCGCATCGCCAGGACGGATCCGTCCGAATAGGCCGGGCGTTCGCACCGGCCGCTCAAGGATCCGGGATCCAGCGGAAAAACGGCAGCGGTTGCGTTCCCTGACTTTCGGAGCAATGGCGGATCCGAAGCATGCTGCCGGGTGCGCGGGTGAATGGAAACGTGATGATCCCTGAAAGGCGCAGATCCTCTGCAGCCGGCTGCGGGACGCTTCAATTGCGGCCAATACGGCTCAGGCGTCATCCCGCATTTTTGCTTGAACGCCTCCAGAAAACCGGCGCGGTCGAGAAGCCCGATGGGGATGATCGTGACGTCCGGCCTGAAATGGTGGACGTATTGCTGATACCAGGAGGCAAGCGTGTCCCGCAGGCTTCCTGTGAACAAAACGGCGCCCGGACGGCAGGAACAGAGCAGGTTCCATCCATGTGCGGCAAGCCAGGCCGGAATGTCCCCCCTGTTTCTTCCGCGGGACAGAAGCGCGGCCATTTTCTCATCGCTGTGTTCCCGGAGTGCGTCCAGGCAGGACAGGAACGTATTCATGGCGGCCGGCTCCCATTCCGTCCCGGCCATGGCCCCCTGGCAAACCGGTTGCGTTAATTCCCTATCCTGCTGAGAAATATTTTGCGATTTCCCGTAGAAAAAGGCGAGCAGGCAGAAAAGGAAAAGGCTCAAGACAGCCTCCATCCATGCGCAGCGGGACAGCAGACGATTGCACATGTTCACATCCCCTGTTTGTAGCCGAGGGTACGTAAAAAGGCCTTCCGTTTTTGAATGTCCCCTTCCTGCTCCGTACCGGCCGGGCTTTGTCCGTCGATCACACCGAGAATGCCGCTGCCCTGGGCGGTTTTGGCAATGACGACCTGTACCGGATTGGCGGTTGCGCAGAAAAAACGGCAGATTTCCGGGACATTCCGCAATACAGGCAGGACATTGATCGGAAATGCGTTTTTCAAAAAGATGATGAAGGAATGTCCGGAGCCGATTTTTTCGGCGTTCCGCACCGCCAGCTTCACCAGGCCCTCCTCATTGCCGGCATGTCGGATCAGACAGGGGCCGGACGCCTCGCAAAAGGCAATGCCGAACTGTATGCCCGGGACAGTCTGCACCAGCGCTTCCTGCAGATCTTCCACGGTCTTAATGAAATGGGATTGTCCCAGAATAAAATTCAATTCATCGGGATTTTCAATCTGCACATACTGGATTTCCATGTCTTGTTGAATCATCTGGAATCCTCCCGGATGTGTCTTGTTGGAATCTGACAGCGCGCATATTCCAAGGAGCCGGTCCCGGGGTAAGCGAACGAATACCCATGCCTTTTCCTAAGAGATCGAAGATTCCCGCGCAGCTCGCTGCCGGAGAGCTTCAATCGGACAACGTGTCCATCCGCCGCAGCTTGCGGTGAGCAGACTCACTCGGACAGCTGGCGTTTACCCCGCGGCTTGCGGCGGGAGGCAACAGCCCGTCCGCTGCGGCACGCCCCTCTTCAAAAACAAACGGGCGGCCCGCGTCCTGCAGCCGTGAAAACATAAAAATGCACATTTCTTTTCTGCTGACCGAAGATGTTACGGCAGCGGGATACCCAGTCGTTTCATCATCCGGTTGCCGGTCTGATGCGGACCTGAAGGCTCCGGGCACATCCGGACATCCGGTGCAAATCCGGAAAAGAGGACATCCCGGACCTTTCCTGTCGCTGAATCCTGTTTGATGCAAAAGCGGGAATCAAGCGACGACTGGATAGAACCCCTGAGAATCCATGGACCTGCTCAGGAGTGAGACTAAGCCTTGTCCTCATCCTTTTTTTTATCGTCCAATTCTTTGGGCTTCTCCTGCTCCGGTTTCATGCCTTCCTTGAATTCCTTTATCCCTTTTCCCAATCCGCGGGCCAATTCCGGGATTTTCTTCCCCCCGAAGAGGATGAGGACAATGAGAATGATGATAATCCACTCGCCGTGACCTGGCAATGAAAACATAATGACTCAACCTCCTTGATGATGAAACAAAATGACGTGAAACGGTCCAGTGAAGAAGGCATGGACTCAACCCTTGTACGTATCCTTGTCCTCTTCGTTGATGATTTTTTGAATTTCATCTTTGGCGTTTTGCGTCGCCTTCTGAAATTCACGCAGGCCCTTGCCCACGTTCTTGGCCATTTGCGGCAGCTGCTTGCTGCCGAAAAGGAGAAGCACGACCAGCAGGATGACCAGGATTTCCATTGATCCGATGGATCCCATCATGATTTTGATCCCCTCTATCTTGATCTCTGCCTGGCGGACAGAAAAGAAGAAAATCCGCCGCCGGCACTCCGCAGGGTGTGCCAGGACCACCTGATAAGCCCCGACAGGCTGTAGGCCAGAAAAACAGGGAACAGAACCTGCTCCGGGACAAGCGCCATCAGGACCAGTACGGCCAGGAAGAAAACGGAAACGCAGGCCTTCCTTCCCCCGCTCCGGAAACGCAGCCTGGGCCAGTCGTAATGGACCGTGCTGACCATCATCGCGGACAGGAAAACGGCCAGAACGGCTGCGCCGCATTCCAATATCGTATTATTTTTAGTCAGATGCCAGAGAAAAAAGGAGGAGAGGGTGAACGCAGCCACTGGGATCGGAAGACCGATATACCCCCTCGTTCTATCCCCGGCCTGTATCACATTGAACCTCGCCAACCGGTATGCGCCGCAGAACAGGTATAAAAAAGCCAGAAAAAGGCCCGCGATGCCCCACGCTCCGAGGGCTGCCCTGAGAAACAAAACGGCCGGTGCGACGCCGAAAGAAACCAGATCCGCCAATGAATCGAGTTCAACGCCGAACGGGGATTCCGATGTTGACCACCGCGCGATTTTGCCGTCCATTCCGTCGCAGAGCACAGACAGTATGATCAACCAAGATGCGGCATAAAAGTTCCCCTGCAGGACGGCAATCAGCGCCAGAAAACCGCCCAGAAGGTTGAGCAGCGTAAACAGGCTCGGCATCCAGTAAGCTTTCAAGCGTTCAGGCATGGATGTGATCCCCGATAATGGTTTCCCCGGCCCTCACGCGGGAACCCCTGCGGATCCGGAGGTTGAATCCGGCCGGAATAAAAAGTTCAACGCGTGAGCCGAACTTGATCATCCCGAACAGCTGACCGGCTTTCACATCCTGATGCATGCGGAGGTTGCAGACGATCTTCCTGGCAAAGAATCCCGCAACCTGCTTGAGAATGACCGGCCCAAAGCCTGATTGGATCCGGATAAGGGTTTGCTCGTTCCGCAGAGACGAATCCCTGCTGAAGGCGGGTAGAAAGCGTCCCGGATGATAATCAATCCGGTCCACCCGGCCGGTCACAGGCACGCGGTTGACATGGACGTCCCACAGGGAAAGGAAAATGACGATTTTTAAAACGGCGCCATCCCCCATCGGCGACACCATTCCGGATTCTACGGACAGAACACGGCCGTCTGCAGGAGCCAGGAGGACATCCTCCTGATCGGGCATTCGCCGGTCCGGATTGCGGAAAAAATAAAATATCAAGAGCAGAAACACGGCGCAAACCAGGACCAGCAGGAGAAAGACCGGCCGGCCATACAAACAATAGAAAACCGATTGAGAGATGAGCAAACAAAAGGCCGGCACCAGTGTGGATCCCATCTCGCGCCAGAGAAAATTCGGTTTCATCCGGCGATCCGCTGATACAATGCTTCATAGACTGCGCCGGCGCTCCCGGGGTCCTCCACCTGAAATGCCCTGGTGTTGAGTTTCAGACCCCCGCGGAAATCCCAGAGCTGGCAGGTTTCCGGAGTCAGTGCATCTCCCAGTAGCAACTGTTCATGCCGCATCCCGAATTCCAGTTCCAGATCGGCCAGGATCATTTCACGGCGTTCAAAGTAGGACTTGAGAACCGCGTTGATCTTACGGGCCATCCTTTCGAGCAGGAGCAGGGTTTCGCCGGCAGCCAGCCTGAAAGCGCTGATGTGATCCAGGTTGATCATGGGAAATTTGAGTGCCGGATTTTTCAGGTAATATTCCAGCACCGGGCAATCCAACTGGCTCTCCTTTTCCAGCCCGAAACGTTTGCACAGGCTGCCGGACGCGTAATTCCATATTTTGACTTGAACCGGGAGCATGGAAAGCGCCCATACGCGCATTTCATTGGGTTTCGGACAGTCGATGAAATGGGTCGGGACATGAAAACTCTCCAAATATTTGAACAGGGCGGACGAAATGGCATTGTTGATCCGACCTCGGTTTTTGATCCTGCCCCCGCCCGTTTTGCTTCCGGGCCTGTCGTCCCGGAAAATCAGAATGTGGCGCTCCGGATCCTTGGTCTGGCATACCCGAAGGATGCGACCCTGGTGAATCTGTTTCCCTTTGGTGATTTCCAACAGCCACCTCCTATCCGTCTCTGGATACGAGTTCCTAAGGCCTGGTTCAGAGCAGGCCTACCCGTCTGAAGATCCGGTCCACATTGCGCAGTTGGTACTTCAGATCAAAACACCGCTTCGCCTCCGTTTCGGACAACCTGTTACGGATGTCGGGATCGGACGACACGGTTGCTTCAAAAGGCTCTCCGGACCGGCGGGTCCTTTCAGACAGGGCCTGGACGATCCGGTAGGCCTCCTCGCGAAGCATCCCCTTCGATACAAGCGCCAGAAGCAGCGGTTGTGAGAAGATCATCCCGCGGGATTTCTCAAGGTTTATCGCCATCTGCTCCGGATACACCAGGAGCCGGTCGATCAACCGGATGGTCTTATCCAGCATGTAATGGACGAGGATGGTGGCATCCGGCAGGATGATGCGTTCAACCGATGAATGCGATATATCCCGCTCATGCCAGAGGGCCTGATTCTCCAGGCCGGCCATCGCATGGGCCCTGACCATCCGGGCCAGTCCGCAGACACGCTCGCAGGTGATGGGATTCCGTTTGTGCGGCATTGCGGAGGACCCCTTCTGACCTTTGGAAAAATACTCCTCCGCCTCCATAACCTCCGTACGCTGCAGATGCCGGATCTCAAGTGCGATTTTTTCCAGACTGCCCGCTACCACAGCCAGGATCGAGAGGAAATGGGCATGCCGGTCCCGCTGGACGATCTGCGTCGAAGCAGGGGCGTAATGGATCTTGAGTTTTTTACAAACTTTTTCCTCGACCTCCGGATCCAGATGGGCGAAGGTCCCCACCGCACCCGAGATCTTTCCGACCGAGATCGTTTCCGCCGCATCCCTCAGGCGCCCGCAATTCCGCCGGTTCTCGTCATACCAAACCGCCAGTTTCAGGCCGAACGTGGTGGGTTCCGCATGTACGCCGTGGCTGCGTCCGATGCAGGGCGTGTCCTTGAATTCCAATGCCCGGCGTTTCAAAACAGCGCCGAGTTTCTCCATCTCCTCCAGAATGAGCCCGCTTGCCTCCTTCATCTGCAGGGATAACGCGGTGTCCAGGACGTCTGATGAGGTCATGCCGAGATGGATGAACCGCGAGGCCGGGCCCACCTTTTCCGCAACCGAGGTCAGAAAGGCAATGACGTCATGATTCACCTCCGACTCGATTTCCGCGATCCGACGAAGATCAAAACCGGCCTTTTCCTGGATTTCCTTCCAAGCGTCAGCGGGTATGACGCCTCGTTGCGCCTGCACCTCGCACACGGCAAGCTCGACCTTGAGCCATGTCTTGAATTTGTTTTCTTCGTCCCAAATCCGGCCCATTTCCTTCCGGGTGTAACGGTCAATCACGGTTCTGTTCTCCGCTTCTAGGGGTCCCTCTATAAAGGCCATCTCCTGCAGGCCTTTTCAAGAAAACATTTGAATCTGAAAGCACGCGCATTCCCCTTAAGCCTCCCCCGGGATCTGCGGGAAACATCCGATCCCCGGCAGAACTCAAATCCTCCATCCCCCCCTCCGCAGGCTGCCGGGGCGCTTCAGTCCCTCGTCCTGAGCAGCCCGAGGTTGCGTTTATATGTATTGCGGGCTGCAGGACGATCCGCTTCTCAGCGGACCTCCTATGACGCAACGGACACATGCCGGGATTCATCCTGCAACAGGCGCCTGAAAGGCGTTCCGCCGTTCTTCAGGACCGTCTCCGGTCTGCCGCTTCGAGGGTGATACGGATGTCACGTCCTCACTTGAGGTCTTCGGTTTCCAGGAGAGGCACGTTGACATCGATCAGCTTCCCCCCCCGGAAAATCCGGAGGGCCATCGAGGGGGTCTCCACAATATCCAGCCGCCGGTTCACGGCCTCCACGTCGAGCGTGGACCGGACACGGCTTCCGTTTATGGAAACCAGAACATCGCCTTCCCGGACGCCGGCCTTGGCTGCCGTGCTGTTCCTCGCCACGCGCGTGACCAGCACGCCGTCATCGGGCCGGATCCCCAGCCTCTGGGCCTGAAGCCAGGTCAGGTTTTCAACGCCGATCCCGGTGTCCGCCGGTTTCCGGTTTGCACCTATCTTTTTCAGGACCGGCAGCATTTTCTTCACGCGGTCGATGGGAATGGCAAATCCGATCCCAACGGATCCCTTGGAATAGGTGCTGCCCGATATGATGAACGTGTTGATGCCGATGCATCTCCCGAGGCTGTTCACCAGGGGGCCCCCGCTGTTGCCGCCGTTGATGGAGGCATCCGTTTGAATCATATCGTCATACAGCCGTCCTTCGATCTCCTTGAAATCCATGCCCACGGCGCTGATGACACCCACAGTCACGGTCGGTTTGGAGCTGACGTCAAACAAGCCGAAGGGATTGCCCAGCGCGATCACCCACTCTCCGGTAATCAGGTCATTGGAATCGCCCAGGGGAATGAAGGGGAAATCGTCACCCTCGATTTTCAGCAGGGCCACGTCGTATCTTTCGCTTTTCCCGACCAATTCCGCCTGAACCTGTTTTCCACCGGGCATGGTCGCGACGATTTCTACGGCGTCATGGATGACATGTTCATTGGTCAGAATAAAACCATCCCGGGAGATGAGAAAACCGGATCCGAGTCCCTGGACCTTTTGATAATAATCCCGCGGCGGAAAAAAATACCCCCAAAAGGGATCGTCCTCGAAAATGGACCTCTCCCGGATCTGTTGCAATTGCGTCACATTGATGCCGACCACCGCCGGGCTGGCCTGGGAAACGGCCCGCGTGATGGCGTTTGTCCTTGATTGGTAGAGGGTTTTCTGTGCCGCCTCCTCCCCGATCGCCTGCTCAGCGGCTGCGCCTGCATGAAAGGCTTCTGCCGCAGGGGTAGTGGAATTCCGCGACCGGCCAGAGCATTGGAGAACCACGCACAAGGTGAGCCCGGAAGCCAAAAGGCTTGTCAGATCCTTCATGCCGATGCCATGTTTTTCATGCGTTCCCGTTCCGGGAGAACGGTTCATATCCGCACTCCTTCCGCAGGCCCTGAACAGCCTTCAAAGCGCTCATCGATATTCCACACGATCGAGAAACAACCCGCAGGGGGGAGCCGTCGGTCCCGCTTGAATCCGGTCGCGGGCGGCAAACAATTCTTTAAATTCCCCCGGAGTCATCTTCCCTCTTCCAACTTCGATCAAAGTGCCCACGATGATGCGGATCATGTTGTGAAAGAATCGATCCGCCTTGATCTCGAACATCCAGGCATCCGGTGTATTCATCCAGCGTATTTTCATGACGCGCGAGACCGGTTCGCCTCCCTCCGGATCCTTTTTGCAGAACGATCCGAAATGATGCTCCCCTTTCAGATGGCGCGATGCCTGCTTCATCCGTCTGAACGAAACAATCCCCGGCGGATGCCAACCGTATTGGCGGCCGACCGCCTTTCTCCGCTTGTAAAGCACATATCGGTATGTCCGCGAAGCGGCATGCCTGGCATAAAAAGGCCTGTCACCCCTTTCAACATCCAGGATGCGGATATCCTCCGGCAGCATGCCGTTCAGTGCATTCTTCAGAGTTTTTGCATCGAATCTACGGGGGCATTGAAAACTGGCCACCTGCCCCAGTGCATGCACGCCCGCATCCGTCCTGCCGGCACCGGTTACCGCTGTTTTCTCGCCGGTCAGCGTGTGCAGGGCCTTCTCGATTTCCTGCTGCACCGTCCGCCTCCCCGGCTGCGTTTGCCATCCGGAAAAAAGCGTCCCGTCATATTCCAATGTCACTTTGATATATACGTATCCGGAGCTGTCTTTTTTCATTGAACCCAGCCGCGAGAAAATCGGAATGCAAATCCCACCCATTCAATGTGACGGCAAGAGCATTCCCCGCAGCTTGCGGCGGGAAATACCGGCGAATCTTCAAGTCCTTTTCTCAACAGATCAAAAATCTACAGACGACAGGCTGCTGATGCGCTTCAATCGTCCTGGCCGCAGGCTGCGACCAGCAACCCTGTTTCATTGCAAAAACAAAACTGGAACACATGCGAAAAGCATAAAGAAACAAGCGACTGCATCCTGCCTGCGGAACCGGAGTTCCTCGAAATGTGTCCGGCCTTCATCACCCCTGTAACACCTCGCCTCCATTGCCAATGCCAGATGATGAGCCCTCCTGAAGGCTGAAATGAACAGGGGGACCAGCAAGGGGATGAGGCTCCTGGTTCTTTGAATCAAATTCCCGTCGAAACGGGCTCCTCTTGATTGCTGAGCCCTCTGAATGCGCAAGGCTTCATCGAGCAGAATGGGGATGAAGCGCATGGAAATAGAAATCATCATGGCAATTTCATGAGCATGTATGCCTATATTTTTAAATGGTTTAAGAATTTTTTCCATGGCATCGGTCAGCGACATGGGTGATGTTGTCAGTGTCAGAAGGCTGGCCGCTGATAAGAGAAGAACGATACGCGCAACATAAAAGAGGCCCGATTCCACGCCCTGCACGGAAAAATGGATGTTGTTCCAAAAATTTCCGGTTGGGGTTGAAGACGGAGCCAGAAAAGCCTGCAGAAAAAAGGTGATCAAAAACAGGAACCAAAAAGGCCGTATATTGACCAGCAACAGCCGAAGCGGTAACCTGGCAAAAATACAAACGCCGGCAATGAAAGCCATAAAAATTAATAATGAATAGAGATTATGGATAAACAAAATGAAAAGCATCAGAACAAAAAAGGACGATAATTTCGTCCTTGGATCAAGACGATGCACCGGTGAACCGGTCTCGAAATACCTTCCCAGCGAGAATTGGGATACGGTCATCATCATGAAAAGTCATTCCAAGTAATTGATTTTTAATAAGTCAAATCTGTTTGTTAATATAAGAAATTTTCAGTCAAAAATCAAAGGTAAAATTCCCGCATTCCGGCTCCTGGCAACGAGTTACAGGGCCTGGGCACCCCCCCCACTGTCTTAAAAACCGTTTTACGCCTGGCCAATTCGTTCTTTGCCCTGACGCGCAAACAGGATCGCATGGGGTGATAGCGGCTTTCATGCGGCGACCATGATCGCTCGCTGACACAATCTGAGATTGCCTGGAATGCATTTGTTGTTTTATAGAAGCTCCCCGTCAGCTCCGGGCCGGTGAATCTTCGATCCGCAAGGGAAAAGAGTTTTTGTTTCGCTCGCCTGCCCGCAGCAGGCCGCCTGGGATGCTCAGACCGCCAGATTGAAGCTCCCCGGTAGTGAGCTGCCGGTGAATCTTCGATCTGCAGGGAAAAAGACATTGAGATTCGCTCACCTACCTGGGCAACTCGCGGCTGGCTAAGCGCTCGCTGTCAGATTCAAGCCTCCTCTCATCGATATTTTTCTTGACTTTTATTTAAAATCATTCTATGTTGAACTTTTCGAGCAATACTGCGGGTTGCTGCAGCAAGCTGTCCGTCCTGTCCGGCAAAGAACGTTGATGCGTCACGGCGGCCCGCCCCCTGAGGAATCTTCGATCCGCATGAATAAGGGCATTTGAATTCGACTGCATCATCCGCGGCAAGCCGCGAAAAACGCAGTCTCGGTCAGATGGACAAGCACCCGATTCACACGCGTCACAAAACGGGGGACCGGTAAAACCACGGCCATACCATCCGCAACCATCATCATTCAAGCGAGGGATTATGGAAAACAAAAAGACCCAAACGCCGAAACCGGAGGATTTCAAACCCTTCGTGCCTGCTGAAACCAGCATGAAGGAATTCTCGGTGAAAGCTCTTGTGCTCGGAGCGATACTGTCCATGATTCTGGGCGCGGCCAACGCCTATATCGGTCTTCGCGCCGGGATGACCGTTGCGGCTACATTCCCTGCAGCCGTTGTGGCCATGGCCGTACTGCGGCTTTTCAAGGGCACGATACTCGAGGAAAATACATGCAGGACCACGGCAGCTGTGGGCGAGGCGCTTGTGGCCGGAGCCATTTTCACCATCCCTGCATTCCTGATCAGGGATCCGGCGACCGGCAAGGCCATCTGGGATGACATTCATTACCTGGAAAGCACGGCCCTGATGCTGGTGGGCGGCATTTTGGGCGTGCTGTTCGTCATCTTCCTCAGAAAAATACTCATCGAGGATAAAACCCTGCCCTTTCCTGAAAGCGTCGCCTGCGCTGAAATCGTCAAAGCCGGCCAGGGAGGTCAGACTGGAGCCAAATATGTATTCGGCGCATTGGGCATCGCAGGATTGATCGAGCTTTTCAAAAACGATTTCGGCATACAGATCATCCGCAATTATGTGGGAGCGTTCTGGACCCTGCCGGTCGTTCAGAATTTCCGCCTTCTGACGAGCCGCATGGTTGAGGTGCCGGGCGCCTCCAGCATGCCGCGCGGGGGCCTGTTCATCGAATCCCCCGGTGCATCACCGGCCATGGTCGGCGTCGGCTATATCATCGGGCCCAGACTTGCGTCGATCGTTTTTTCAGGAGGCGTTTTCGGACATATGATGCTGGTTCCGCTTTTCATTTTCATCAACGGCGGTTTCGATGCGCAGTCCGGTGCCGGCTGGTTGACGACCGTGGCTGCGGTCTGGAATTCCCAGGTCCGGCCTGTGGCCGTGGGCGCCATGATCGTCGGAGCATTCTACACGCTTTTCAAAATGAGGAAGTCCCTGTCATCCGGGATCACCAGGGCTTTCCGCGACATCGTTAAAATCGGGAAAAAAGGCGCGGAAACTCCGGCCAACCGGCTGGAACGGGACATCCCCTACTCCATCACGCTGTTGTCCATCATTCTGCTCGTCATCCCCATCTTCTTCCTGTACCTGCATTTCAGCCACAGCATCATCGGCGCCGTTGTTTCAGCGCTGGTCATGACGGTCACCGGTTTTCTGTTCGCCGCTGTTGCCGGATTTCTGGTCGGGACCATCGGTTCTTCCAATAATCCCATTTCCGGCCTCACCCTTTCCACGTTGATTGTCGCCGCTCTTCTGATGGTACTGGCCGGTGTCAAGGGACCTTTTGGCATTGCTGCGGTGCTGGGTGTGGCTGCGGTTGTCTGTTGCTCCAGCGGCGTTGCGGGCGACATCATGCAGGACCTGAAGGTGGGGCACATCCTCGGCGGAACCCCGAGGGCCATGCAGATGGCGGTGATGATCGGGGTGATCGCGGCAGCCCTTGTCCTTGCATTGATCCTGCAGCTCCTCCATTCCGCATATGGTGGAATCGGCGGCGAATTGCTGCCTGCCCCCCAGGCCGGACTCATGGCCATGCTGAGCCGGGGGATCATCACGGGCGGAATGGCCTGGCCGCTGGTCATCATGGGCGCTCTTTTCTCCATCGGGCTCATCATGATCGGGGCACCCTCCCCCATGCTGATCGCCGTCGGCATGTACCTGCCCCTGAACACAACCTTCGCCATTTTCTGCGGCGGAGTGATCAAATGGATCATCGACAGGATTGCAGCCGGAAAACAGCTGAAGAATGAAAGGCTGGAAAACACCGGAATCCTCCTCGCCTCCGGATTGATCGCAGGGGAAGCCCTGATGGGCATTCTGATCGCCGTTACCATCGTCATCGGCGGCGGGACAGCCATCCTACCCAAAATCATCCCAGGAGGAAACGCCTGGTTCGGTTTGGCGGTTTATGCGATACTGGCTTACCTGCTGATTGTATTGCCTCTGAAAAGCGCCGGAAAAAAATAAACCGGACAGCGGGCGCATTCCCCGCGGCTTGCCGCGGCAAAAGAGCGGACCTGAATGTCTTTTTCTTTACAGATCGAAGGCTCCCCGCCGCTTCCGGGGGGGAGCCCCAATTTGCTTGATGTTGTACCAAAGGCCGGGGTCTGTTCGACCATCGGTCCTGACGGCCTGGTCACCCTGCATGTCCCCAAATTCAGGTCACGGACGCTGCAGGGCATTCTGGTCAAATGCCGGATATCCCCCTGCGTTCGCATCCGTCTGGACGAATTCGGGAGCTGTTTCTGGAAACTGGCGGACGGATCGCGGGACGTCGGTGAAATCGGCAGGGAACTGCAGACCCGTTTTGGAGAATCCGTGCAACCCGTTTACGAAAGGCTGGCTGTTTTTTTAAGACAGATGAAGGCAAACCGCTGCATCGCACTCAAAGAAAAAAGACCGACTGACAGGGGATGACGGGCCATATGGAACTGACTTTCGCCATTCATTCCATTCTGAATGATTGTCTGAAGCTGAAAAAAAATGAAAAATGCCTCGTTCTGTGCGATGAACCGATGAAGGATCTGGCGCTTCGCTTCCATGAACAGTGCAAATCCCTCTGTGATCATGCGCAATGCCTGATGCTCCCCGAGATACGTCAACCAAACGCGGAACCCCCCAAGACAGTTGGTTGCCACCTGGCCGCCCAGGATGCAGCCATTCTGATGACCAGCCGCTCTCTGTCCCATACCCGAATGAGGCAAAAAGCCTCCCGGCAGCATTGCCGCATCATCAGTCTTCCGGGTGTGACCCGTGAAATCCTCATCCGCAACATGACGGGAAAATATGCGTCTCTGATCAATCAGAGCCGGAAGCTCGCGGATATTCTGACCATCGGAAAATCAGGACAATTGACGACAAAGGCCGGCACCCATCTCTCCTTCAGCATGGTCCGCATGAAAGGACATGCAGACACCGGCATGGTGCATGAACCCGGTCAATTCTCCAACATCCCGGCTGGCGAGGCCTGTGTATCCCCTGCTCAGGGCGCATCTGAAGGCGTTGTGATGTTGGACGGATCCTTTTCCGGAATCGGTAAAATCAAGACCCCTGTCGAGATGCGCGTGAAAGACGGTTTTGTGGTGAGAATCGCAGGAGGGGAGGAAGCGGAAAAAATCCGGGATTTATTGAAAAATTACGGAAAAAAGGGCAGGAATTTGGCTGAGATCGGAATCGGCACCAATCCCTGTGCAAAGCTGAACGGCATCACCCTTGAAGACGAAAAAGTCCTCGGTACCGTGCATATCGGTCTTGGCAACAATACATCGTTCGGGGGCAGTGTTTCCGTTCCCTGCCATTTTGACGGAATCCTGCTCAATCCGACATTATCAATAGACGACAATATAATACTCGAAAATGGTAAGTTATTGTTTTAGATTATTTTATATCCTTATACCACGAGACAATCTTCTCTGCTGCAGCCACTCCGGTAAAACCGAATTTTTCAGCCAGAACCTTGTAGGGCGCCGAAGCCCCGAAGCGGTTCATACCGATCATCAGAAACGGAGCCCGGGTGATCACATGCCAGCCCTGGCTGATCCCCGCCTCAATGACCACAACAGGGATATGCTCCGGGATAACGGATAGACGGTATTCTTCATCCTGCGTCAGAAAGGCTTCCAGGCAGGGCATGGACACGATCCGCACATGCATCCCCTTCAGAGAAAGCAGTTTTTCAGCATCCACGGCCACTCCCACCTCTGAACCGGTGGCGACCAGAATGATTTGGGGTGCCTTGTTTTTTTCCTTTCTAAGCACGTATCCGCCTTTATGAATGATCAGAGGATCAAAACCTTCAGGGTACTGGAGTAAAGGCACATTCTGGCGCGTCAGGCACAGTGCGGTCGGACCATCGGCACGGCGCAAGGCGGAAGCCCATGCAATGGCGGTTTCCACACCGTCCGCCGGCCGGAAGACTTTGAGTCCGGGAATGCTCCGCAAGGCGGCAATTTGCTCAACAGGCTGATGCGTGGGTCCGTCTTCACCGACAAAAATACTGTCATGGGTAAAGACATAGATGACGCGGGCATGGAGCAGCGAAGCAAGCCGAATAGAGGGTCTCAAGTAATCTGAAAAGACCAGGAAAGTCGCACCGTACGGCAGAAAGCAGCCGGACAGGGCCATTCCGTTCAGAATTCCACCCATTCCATGTTCGCGAATGCCGAAATGCAGATTCCTTCCTCCAAACGATCCGGGCCCGATGGAGGATTCCCCTTTGATCAGGGTGAGAGTGGAAGGCGCCAGATCCGCGGATCCACCATACAGGGAGGGCACGATTCCGGCTGCCCTGTTTAAAACCTGAGAGCTGATTGCGCGCGTTGCAGCAGGCTTGTCCGGAAGGGCAGACAAGAGCTGGGTCTCCAGGTCTTGAGGAAGACTCTTTTCAGCCATCTGACCGTATAGTCCGGCTTTGCCGGGATTTTCCTTTTTCCACAGCGCAAATTCCCTCAGCCACTGGTCATATTCCTTCGTCAGGTCTTTCACCCGATCCCGGAAAAGGCTGTAAACTTCATCGGGGACAAAAAACGGCTTATCCGGAGGCCAGCCTAGTTTCTCTTTTGTCGCCTTGACCTCATCAGCGCCGAGCGGTGCACCGTGAGCTTCGCTGGAATCCTGCTTTTTCGGGCTCCCGTAACCGATATGCGTCCGCGTCAGAATGAGGCTCGGTCTCGTCTTTTCATCTATCCCCTGCTGCAGGGCGGATGCAATGGCATCCGGATCATGGCCGTCTATACTCACCGTATGCCATCCGTAAGCTTCAAACCGTTTCTCCACATTCTCGGAGAAGGCGAGTCCGGTTTCGCCCTCGATGGTAATGTGATTATCGTCATAAAAATAGACGATGTTGCCGAGACGAAGATGTCCTGCAATCGATGCGGCTTCGGATGAGATGCCTTCCATGAGATCGCCGTCGCTGACGATCCCGAATACCCGGTAACTGAAAGGACGTTCCGTTCCCGTCGGATTGAATTTTTCACGTAAAATCTTTCCGGCCAGGGCCATGCCGACGCCGTTGGCGAAACCCTGTCCCAGGGGACCGGTGGTCGTCTCCACACCCGGCAGAACACCATACTCCGGATGCCCGGGGGTGCGACTGCCCCATTGGCGGAACTGTTTGAGGTCCTCCAGGCTCACCGGATAGCCGGCCAGATGGAGAAGCGAATAGAGCAGCATGGATCCGTGGCCTGCGGACAGGACAAAGCGGTCGCGGTCCGGCCAGGACGGATTGCCGGGATGGTAACGCAGAAAACGTGTGAAAAGGACGGCCGCGCAATCCGCCATACCCATCGGCATTCCGGGGTGTCCGGAATTGGCCTTTTGAACACCGTCCGCAGCCAGCATGCGTATCGTGTCTGCAGTCAGTCGAATCAAAGAACGGTTCTGATCCAATCGTTGCTCCTCTACAGGTATTTTTTTCTGTCCCAGCCGGTCGAGGCGATCATCTTATCGCGTATCCGGGAAGGATTCAGGATCCAATCCACATGACCTGTTTGAATCGCCTCATCCGGCATGCCGAAAATCACGCTCGATTCCTTGTCCTGTGCAATGGTGATCCCCCCCAGCTTCTTGATATGGCTGATTCCCTTCGCGCCGTCCCTGCCCATGCCCGTCAGGATGATGCCCATGAATTGTACTTCCGGATCCGGCCTCAGGGACATCATGGCCACATCGATGGACGGACAGACAAAATTGACCTTGTCCCCCCGCTCCAGCAAAATCCTTTCATTCAACGCAATTTTGATATGGATCTCGCTCGGCGCGACGTACAGCACACCGGGTTCAAGACCCTCCTTATGCTCCGCCATTTTCACGGTCATTTCAGTTTCCGCGCGCAGATGATCGCACAAAGACTGGTTGATGAAACGAGGCATATGTTGTATGAGAATCAGGGAAGCCCTGAGTTTCGGCATACCCCGGAATATTTCACCCAAAACATGCGGACCACCGGCGGACGAACCGATGATCACAATCTTGCGTCTCTCCATAAAAGAACTCCCGGATGGCGTTTTTGTTTTAAAATACCACCTTGCATCGCGAATGAACAACCGTCATTCAAAGATAGGAAAGGTATTCTTTCACCAGCTGGACCAGATTTTGATTGTCGAAGGGTTTCCGGATATAATCCAGTATGTATTCTTTGAGGGTGTTCATCCGCTCATCCGGCGTCTCCTTCCCGGTCAGCATGCAAATGATGTTTCCCTGAACGAATCCCTTGTCCACGAGGGTCTGGATGGTGTCCCATCCGTCGAGACCGGGCATCATCACATCCATGAGGATGAGGCCTTCAAAGCCGGATTCCACCGCCTTGATGCAATCCTCCCCGTTTTCAACCGTTGTAACCCTGAGACCGGCGAATTCCAGTATCTTCTTGACCGTTCTCAGCACCGTCGCATCGTCATCAACGACCATCACATCCTTTTTCATAACGCCTCCTGTTCTCAGGTCAAACGCCTTTTGATTTTTTTGGGCATGCGTCCGAATTGCGGGTGAATTTCGATATGCCTTTCCTCACCTTCGCCGCAGCTCTCCGTCCGGAGGCCGCTTCGGTCCTTCAGGTAATCATGGATGACGAACCGTTCAAAAGAGCCGAGCGGAGGCAGGCTGATGATCTCCCCCTTCATCAAAACCTCCTGCGCCTTCTGTTCGGCAAGCCGCCTGAGATTCCCCACCGGATAGATTTTCATGATCCAATGATCGTCCCGGGGAAAAGCCTTGATTTTATACTCAGCGCCACGCTCGAAATACCGGTAGATCTGTTTCCGTTGAAACGGATTCAAATCCGTGATTTCAACCGCCTGCAAGGCGGATTGGAGCTGTCTCTCGGCATTCCGGATGGCCTCCCGGACCGTCTCATCAGGTGGCGTATCCTTCCGTCCGCCCCTTGTGCGTGATTTCCGTCTCTCTTCCTTTCCCAAAGCAACTCCTGCGCCAATGAACCGCCTGGTTATGAAACCGGCTGAGAGGGAAAGACCGGCTTCTGTTTCACCTCGGAGATCAACATGCCCAACAGAATGCATCCGCAACCGAACCAGGCGGCTCCGTTCAAGGTGTCACCGAGGATAAAAAAGGCGAACAACGCCGCAAACACAGGCTCCATGGTGTAGATGATTCCCGCAGCCACGGCTGTGGTTCTCGGCTGCCAGAGCGTTTGTATCGTAAAAGCGAAAGCCGTACAGAAGATGGAAGTGTACACCAGTATGGCGACCAGAGACGCCGTGACCTTCAGCATCCGGCTGTTGAAAAGAAAACTCGAAACAAAGGACAGAAGTGCGGTCACGGCCATCATGATCAGAGCCATCCGAAAAGATTCACCGGGACGAACGAGTTTCTCGATCATGAGAATCTGGAATGCGAAACTCACCGCACAGAGGAGCGTGAATGTGTCTCCCCTGTTCCATCCGCCGGATCCCGGTGATGTCAGCAGGAAGACGCCTGCGGCCGCAAGAGATACACCCGCCCAGGCATTCCAGACCGGAAACCGTTGCAACAGGATGACGGAAAAAAGCGGGACAAAAACAACGGCCAGACCGGTGATGAAACCGGAACGGGAAGCAGTCGTATATTTCAGCCCCAGGGTTTGCAGAATCATCCCCAGGAACATGAAGAAACCCAGAACCGACCCGCGGCTGACATGGGAAACGGAGAAGGGCTCCCGTCTGGTCAGAACCAGCGCCGTCATCAACAAGGTTCCCAAGCCGAAGCGGAAAGCCAAAAACAGGAACGGGCTTGCCTGTTTCAGGGCTATTTTTACAAGCGGGAAACTCGTGCCCCAGATCAGACAGGCAAAAAGAAGCCACAAATCGGCTTGTATGTTTCTTCTCATTTGAAAGGTCAACACGGGTCTATATGAATCCTGTCATTTAAATCACAAACCGTCCGCAAGATACAGCGTATCCAGGGCCGCCTTGCCGGGATACCCGCCCCTCATCTCATGCCGGGTGTCATCCGGCCGGATGTTAATCCTCTTCACCGCCCCAGGGGCACGCCTTGCCCCGCGCCGGTGATGCCTTCCCTGAAAATCAAAAAACCTCAATTATTAATTATAATGAAATTAGACATGACTTGCAAGA
Organism: bacterium; assembly: GCA_016931355.1. Classification (GTDB taxonomy): domain Bacteria; phylum Zhuqueibacterota; class QNDG01; order QNDG01; family JABMRT01; genus JAFGEX01. The sequence goes on along the minus strand of JAFGEX010000015.1, from coordinate 3,942 downwards.
GATTTTCCGACAGGTTTTTTGTCTTGACTTTTTGCCTGTTGCTGTTTAAATTTGATTGATATATAAAGAAATTCCAGGGATTTTCAATGTTTTTCTCAGCGGTCATTTATCGGTTTGATTACCCGTATGATGCCTGGACAAACCGGGGAGCGGATTTCTAGCAGCCGCACACAGGCATGAAAAATCCAGCCCCCGTCCCATGATCGAGGGGCTTTTTTTTTATGCATGGAGGACACATGGCGGACGAGTTGGACGACCTCCGCGAACAAATCAATCAAATCGATTCGGAGCTGGTCCGTCTCCTGTGCAGGAGGATGGAACTCTCAAGCCGCATCGGAAGCGTCAAATCTGAAAAAGGGCTGCCTGTCATCGATGAAGCCAGGGAAAACCAGATCCTCTCCGCGGTGATCGATTGTCCCGATCCGAACATTGACACTCAGGCGCTCGCCGGCCTTTTCGAACACATCATCGACATTTCACGAAAAATACAGGTCAGACAGTCACGGCAAAAAGGATCCGAGGGATAATCTATGATCATCGTCATGAAGGAAACCGCCTCTTCCGCACAGATACAGGCTGTCATACACAAACTCAAGGAACAGGGTTTTGACGTCCATCCGGACCGCGGCGCAAGCCGCACTGTTTTGGGAGTGATCGGGGACACGCGGAAACTGGACCCCCGCAACTGGGAAATGGAGGACGGCGTTTCGGAGGTTTTCCGAGTCACCGAACCCTACAAACTGGTCAACCGCTCCTTTCATCCCGAAAACAGCGTCATCCGGATCGGGGACGTCGTTATCGGCGGAGATGAAATTGTGGTCATGGCGGGCCCCTGTTCCGTGGAAGGGCAAGAGCAAATAGAGGCCATTGCGGCCACGGTCCGGAAATCCGGGGCCAAAATCCTTCGGGGCGGCGCTTTCAAACCCAGATCCTCGCCGTACAGCTTTCAGGGATTGGGCGAGAAAGGCTTGAAAATCATGAAGGAGGCGGCTGCCCGGAACCAGCTTCTGACCGTTTCCGAGGTCATGGAGGTCGGCGCCGTCAGCCTCATGTCCGAACACATCGATATCCTCCAGATCGGCGCCAGGAACATGCAGAATTTCCCATTGCTGAAAAAGGTCGGCAAGGCGTCCAATCCCGTCCTGCTCAAGCGGGGTTTTTCCGCCACCATCGAAGAACTTCTGATGGCCGCCGAATATATCTACGCGGCCGGGAATCCGAATGTCATACTCTGCGAAAGGGGAATCCGCACATTTGAAACCTACACGCGCAATACCATGGACATTTCTGCCATTCCCGTTGTCAAAAAGCTGAGCCATCTTCCGATGATCGCGGATCCCAGCCATGGGACCGGCAGGAGGGACAAGGTCGCCCCGATGGCACGCGCAGCCGTGGCTGCCGGCGCGGACGGCCTGATCATCGAGGTCCACCATGAGCCGGAAAAGGCGTTTTCAGACGGCGCCCAGTCCCTCTATCCCAATCAATTTGAATCGCTGATGGAGGAACTGCGCGTGATCGCCTGGGCCATCGGAAGAAAAGTTGCGCCGGGGCTTTCATCTTAGAGAACGGAGGGGCATTGGCGGCTTTCCGTCAGGCGGCAATCATCGGTGTGGGACTCATCGGGGGATCCCTCGGCATCGCGCTAAAAAAGAAAATGCCCGGCATCCGGATCATCGGCGTCAGCAGCAAAAAAACAATCGAGGATGCGGAATCCGCCGGGGTCATCGACCGGGGTTATGTCCGTGAGGATCTTGAAAACGCCCTGCCCGGATCGGATATTCTCTTCATCTGCACACCGATATCCGACATCATCAACCGCCTGCCCCGCATCATCCGTGCCGCAGAACCCGGGGCACTCATCACGGATGCGGGAAGCACGAAGAGAAAAATAGTCGAGGCTGCAGACCGCCACAGCCGGCCGGACGTCTTTTTCATCGGCGGACATCCCATGGCCGGAAGCGAGGGGCGGGGCGTCGCAAATGCGGATCCCCTTCTCTTTGAAAATGCAGTCTGGGTCCTGACGCCCTCCGGCCCGGTGCCTCAGGAAAAAATCCAGAGCCTCGGCAATCTGATCGAAACGCTCGGCGCCAAGGTCCTTTTCCTCAGCCCCGCGCTGCACGACCGGATGGCGGCTGCAGTCAGCCATCTGCCCCAGCTTCTGGCCGTCACCCTGGTCAACTGGGTCGGGGCGCACAAAAAAAACCCGGAACTGTTCCTGCGCCTCGCTGCCGGGGGATTCAGGGATATGACCCGCATTGCGTCAAGCCCCTATGACATCTGGAAAGACATCATCGCCACCAACCGGGACGAAATCGCAGGGGTGCTGGAGGAATTCGGGGCTGCAATGCATGTGACCCTGTCCATGCTGGATACGCCCAAGCTTGAGGGTCATTTCCGGGATGCCGCACGCAGGCGCCTTTCGATCCCGCGGGACACCAAGGGTTTTCTGAGGCCCCATTTCGACCTGCAGGTCCGCGTGGAGGACAAACCGGGTGTCATTGCTTCGATTGCCACGACCCTCGCGGGTGAATCCATCAACATCAAGGATATCGAGGTTCTCAAGGTTCGCGAAGGGGATTCGGGCACCATACGGCTTTCCCTGGAAACGGAAGAAGCGCGCCTCAAGGCGAAAGCACTGCTTGAATCAAGCGGATTTTCGATCAAAATATAGATTGGGAGGCTGATGGACCGCATCATCCGTCCGGTACGCAAATTGACAGGCGAAACAGCCGTACCGGGCGACAAATCCATCTCCCACCGTGCGCTCATCCTCGGTGCGCTGTCCCGGGGAAAGACCGAAATTTTCCATCTCTCACCCGGACAGGATGTAGCCTGCACGCGGCAATGCCTCAGGGATCTCGGCATTGCCGTAGAGGACAGACAGGGAAAAGTCCTTGTTGAAGGATACGGCCTGCACGGATTTCAAAAACCCGGTAAAATCCTCTATGCAGGCAATTCCGGGACCACCCTGAGGCTGCTTTCAGGCATCCTCTCCGCACAGCCCTTTTCTTCGGTCCTCACCGGGGACGAATCCCTGAGAAGCAGGCCCATGGCGCGCATCCTGGAACCGCTGTCCGCCATGGGCGCACGGATTTCAGCTGCAGCCGGAAAACGGGCGCCCCTGTCCATAGAAGGCACAACCCTACAGCCTGTTGATTATCAATCGCCTGTCGCAAGCGCCCAGGTCAAATCCTGCGTGCTTCTGGCAGGCCTTTACGCGGACGGGGTGACATCCGTGACGGAACCGTCTCTTTCCAGGGATCACACCGAGCGTATGCTCCCGGTTTTCGGTGTCCCGGTTCAGCGGACCGGCCTGACGGTAAGCGTGAAGGGCCCGTCAATTCTCAAAAACGCCTCAATCGATATACCCGGTGATTTGTCTTCCGCCGCCTTTCTCATGACGGCTGCAGCCCTGCTGCCGGATTCGGAAATCGTCATCCGGAACGCGGGGGTCAATCCCACACGCACCGGTATCCTGACCGTGCTGAAGGCGATGGGCTGCAGGATCGAAGCCATGAACGGACGGACGGACGGAGGAGAGCCGAGGGCGGATCTACACGTCCGGGGAGGCGCCTTGAAGGCCGTTGAAATTTCCGGAGGACTGATCCCCTCCGTCATTGACGAAATTCCGGTGCTGGCCGTTGCAGCTGCAGCGGCAGAAGGAACCACGGTCATACGGAACGCTTCCGAATTGCGGGTCAAGGAAACGGACCGCATCAAGGCCGTTGCGGACAATCTGGCCGCCATGGGAGCCGGTGTACAGATGCTGCCGGACGGCCTGATCATCAACGGCCCCCGCAAGCTGCACGGCGCCAAACTGCCCAGTTTCGGGGACCACCGAATCGCCATGGCCTTCGCTGTGGCAGGCCTGGCCGCGGACAGCCCGACGACCATACAGGATGCCGGATGCGTGGACATCTCCTTCCCCGGCTTTTTCGACCT